>DATDFW010000458.1:0-10640 GCA_036522375.1 Nitrospiraceae bacterium | reverse complement strand
GCCTTCGATGTAACTTTCTCAAAAGCCAGGTTTTTTTATAGTGTGCGAGCAAAAAAAATATCTCTCGGGTGGATAAAAAATGCCTATGCCGCTGTCTTTAAAACCATCACGCCTGTATCGAAGGTTTCCGTTGATCACCGTTTAGGAAACACCGCCGAAACCAACCTCTGTCCCCTTGCCCATATTATGTAAGAACGAAGCGGAGTCTGCGACCAAACTCTATAGCGGGCTGCATTAAAAACCCTTGCAGGCACGCCGGAGTCTCATTGGGCCCTATGTTTCTGAAGAACAAAGTCCATCATATAGGATGGTCAAAAGGCCTGTTCGTTCCGAAGATAGATTCTTGGCGAATGGGTTTCAACATCCTGTTAGGACACAACATTGACAGTCATAAGGGGAGCCCCCATGATACAGGACATACAGGACGAGATTGCTATGCCAACTCCCGTGTCCGAGACAGCTGTGCCGGCACACTCGAGTGCTGGCAAAATTGCCATAGCCGCGGTAATTGCACTGGCCATCGGCGCTTTTTTCTATTTTGACCTCGGCCGGTTTTTGTCGCTGACGGCACTAAAAGATAATCGCGATCATTTGCTGGCTTTCACGGAAGCCAACTATGCCGGAGCTGCCGCACTGTTTGTCCTCTGCTATATTGCGGTGGCAGGCTTGTCGCTGCCCGGTGCAGTCATCCTGACCTTGGCCGGAGGGTTCTTATTTGGCAGTGTCTTCGGGACCCTGCTTGTGAATCTGGGGGCGACAAGCGGAGCGACGCTTGCATTTCTCGCTGCGCGTTACCTGTTGCGCGACTGGGTCGAACAGAAGTTCGGCACCTGGCTGGAACCGCTCCAGCAAGGGTTTGCCAAGAACGCATTCAGCTATCTCATCACCCTCCGGCTGATCCCACTAGTTCCTTTTTTTGTCGTCAATCTGGTGTCCGGACTGACTCGGATGAACGTTGGAACCTATGTAGCGGCTACGGCGGTCGGCATTGTCCCAGGTTCATTTGTCTATGCCTATGCGGGCCGGCAACTAGGCACGATCAATTCATTGAATGAAATTGCCTCTCCCAATGTCATCGCTGCATTCGTCTTGCTTGGGCTCCTCGCGCTGTTGCCAATCGTCTATAAGAAATTCAAGGCCAAATAGCCGTGATGCCCACCCCACTACTATGTGCAGGAGCCGTAGGCTATGATCATGCCTCAAGTAGAAAGAGGACCGCCGATGACCCCTGGTGAGTCGGGAGTGATCTATCCCTTCGACGAGCACAATCAAATTCTAGCGGAGAATGTCCATCCATCGAACTGGACGAACCCGGACCCGGCCTCCCGCTACAACATCGTGGTAATCGGGGCAGGGACGGCGGGGTTGATCACAGCCGTCATTGCCGCAAGTCTTGGGGCTAAGGTGGCCTTGATCGAAAAACATTTGATGGGCGGCGACTGTTTGAATGTCGGCTGCGTGCCCTCAAAAGGGGTCATTCGTGCCGCGCGAGCTTGGGCCGACTTGCGGAATGCCGAGGAGTTCGGCCTGCATATTCCTCCCGGTGTGAAATACGACTTCGGAGCAGCGATGGCCCGCATGAGAAAGTTGCGCGCGCGGATCAGCGACAACGATTCTGTTCATCGGTATGCCAAGCTGGGCGTGGACGTCTACATCGGCAGCGGGCGCTTCAGCGGAGCTGACCGCATCCAAGTTGAAGGACCGGCCGGCAATCGATCGTTGCAATTCGTGAAAGCAGCGATCTGCACGGGCGCACGGGCGTCAGCCCCTCCGACGCCCGGATTGAAAGAAGCAGGTTATCTGAACAATGAAACGGTGTTTTCGCTGACGGAACTGCCGCCCCGCATGGGGGTGATCGGCGCCGGTCCCATCGGTTGCGAGTTGGCACAGGCGTTTGCCAGGTTCGGGAGCCAGGTTTCCCTCATCGAGATGATGCACGCCATCATGCCGAACGAAGATCGCGATGCAGCGGACATCGTCGAGCAACAGATGCTGCGCGACGGGGTGAAGCTGCTCTGTTGCGGAAAGGATTTGAAGGTCCAGAAGACGGGGACCGGTAAGCGGATCACCGTCGATTCACATGGCCGGCAATACGATGTGATAGTCGACGAGATTCTTGTCGGTGTCGGTCGCACTCCGAATGTGGAGGGAATTGGGCTGGAGGCGGTCGGTGTCGAGTATGACACGAGCGGAGTCAAGGTGAACGAACGGCTGCAGACGACGAATCCGAGGATTTTTGCGGCGGGCGATATTTGCTCGCGCTACAAATTTACCCATGCGGCGGATGCCATGGCGCAGATCGTCATTCAGAACGCTTTGTTCCCCCATCCCTTCGGTGTGGGTTATGCCAGCACCGGATCCCTGATCATGCCCTGGTGTACGTTCACGAATCCTGAAGTGGCGCATGTCGGGATGTATGAGAAGGATGCGAAAGAGAAAGGTATCGAAGTTGAAACGTATACGTATAAGCTCAACGAAGTCGATCGAGCGATTCTTGATGGAGAAGACGAGGGCTTTGCGAGGATTCACATCCAGAAAGGCACAGACAAGATTCTCGGCGCGACGATCGTGGCGGCTCACGCCGGCGACATGATCGGCGAATTTTCGGTGGCGATGCAAGCCGGTGCCGGAGCGAAGACCATTGCTGCCACGATCCATCCTTACCCAACCCAGGCTGAGGTAAATAAGAAGGTCGTGAACCTCTGGCGCAAGGCGCATTTTTCGCCCGGGACGAGAAATCTGTTGATGAAGTTGTTCGTATGGATGAGGAGAGGGTGAGGCTGTCCCAGTGTGTGTAAACGCTGCACCATTCTTACTCCCTCGCAGAATGATCCGATGCGTGCAGTCGAAATCGAACCACGACTACCCTGGATAAGGAAATGGCAGGATGCAGGCTGCGACAGGCGCACTCCTAGCGACGTGGCTGTTGATCGCCCCGATGCCTCTTTGGGCACAGAGCGGAACGATACTCGAGGTGGGTGCATTCTCAGCTGGTCAGGTCGGGCAGGCGTTGCCTGATGGATGGAAGCCGCTCACGTTTAAGAAAATCCCAAAGCAGACCGTCTATGAATTGATCAAGGACGGAGAGGTAGTTGTGGTGAAGGCTGTGAGCGAAGCCTCTGCTTCTGGTCTCATCAAAGCTGTCAACATCGATCCCAAGGAATATCCGATTGTCCGCTGGCGGTGGAAAGTTGACAATATTCTTAAACAAAATGATGTGACCAGGAAAGACGGCGATGATTTCCCGGCCAGACTGTATGTCACCTTTGCCTATGATCCGGATAAAGTACGTTTTGGTAAAAAACTCAAATTCAAGGCAGCCCAGGCGATTTTCGGCGACATTCCGATCGGAGCGTTGAATTACATCTGGGACACGAAAGCGTCGATCGGTGCGATTGTCGAAAATGCCTATACCGATTTTGCCCAAATGGTTGTCGTGGAGAGTGGAGAGCAGAAGGTTGGGCTCTGGGTAAATGAAGAACGGAATATTTACAACGACTACAAAGAGGCATTCGGCGAGGAGCCGCCACTGATCAACGGTATAGCGATTATGAGCGATACGGACAATACCAAGGAGCGGGCTACCGCCTACTATGGCGATATTCAGTTTGCGAGAGTTGGAAAGTAAGCGCAAGGAATAGGGAAAGTGAAGGGACCGGCCTGTGTTGCGCTTGCTTTTTCAGAGACATGAGTGCGCGCGTGGTAGGTGCGCGGATTCAAAGATCGATTGGATTCGCGAAGCCGCCTCGTGTAATTTCAGCACGGACACTGTTCCCGACTCTCTTTTGATATGTTCGTGCTCTGGCATAGGTAAGGCTTGACGTGGGTGCCTTGGTAATTTTCTACATCTCTGCCGATGTGAGGGGGGATGATGGCTGCGCCTTTCACGATCCTAAACCGAGCACTCAAGCCATTCACCAACCTAATGACCGGCCGCCCGGTATTGGCCACGTTTCAGGTGAATCTCCGATGCAACTCTGCCTGCAGGTACTGTGACCTACCGCTCAATGTTGGCCGGTACGAAATGTCGCGAGTAGAGATCGGTCGTGTCTTTTCCGGTCTCTATCGGGACGGTCTGCGGTTCGTGCTGCTGCAGGGAGGCGAGCCATTGTTGCGGCGCGATATCCAGGAAATCCTCGAAGACCTCTCAGCGATCGGCTTTCATCTCACGCTGATCACAAACGGCACAAAGATCACACCGCAACTAATTGAGCGGCTAAGGCGGTTGCCGATCGCCATCTCGGTTAGCCTGGACACTTTGGATCGAGTGAGGTACCGGCACATTCGCGGGGCCGATCAGCTGGTGCAGGTCTTAGAGAGCATCTCGCTTCTGAAGGATTTCCCCCATCCGAAATTCCTCACCTGTATCGTGAGCGATGTGAATCGGACTGAAGTGCCGGCAGTCGTCCGATTTGCACGAGAGCAGGGATTCTTGCCGGTGGTGGGAGCCTATCATTGGAGCGTCGGAATCTACGGAAGGCCGGATGAGTTGCTCATGTACGACCGAGTGAGCACTGCCGCTGTCTTCAGCGGGCTTCTCAGCGACGAGCTGATCCCTTCTGGCTACCTGCAAAAGTTTGTCGAAGACAATGTGAGTTGGTTGCGCGGGCAGAGACTGGAGCCCTGCGATGCTGGGCGGTACAGCATCGCGGTCGATGCATCGGGGAATGTGTCGCCATGCCTGGCCTTCCCTTCCGTGGGAAATTTGCTCGAATCGTCGCTAAGCGAGATACTGGGACGGTTCGATCGAGACGCCATTACCATCTGTTCCGATCGCTCATCATGCAACAGGTTGGACGGCCGCGTCGTCGGAACCATTCTGCGCCATCCAATCACTGCACTACGCACGGCTCAGTCAATCACCTCGCGAGAAGCCCTCTCATGAGTCGCTGGATCGGCACAGTCCTTCTTCTCTTCATCCTGACCGGCTGTTCAATCATGCCGCGAACATTCCTGCCGGCCGATCCCATCGCTCCTGATCAGGTTTCTCACCAGGCCTGGGACCGGATTGTCCGGACTCACGTCCACGACGGGCACGTCGATTATCCAGCCATACAGGCCGATCGCACCCTCGATGACTATCTGAATGAGCTCAACCGCATCGATCCAACAAGCTTGCCAAGGCGCCAGGATCAGCTGGCGTTTTGGATCAATGCCTACAACGCCTTTGCCGTTCGGGGTATTCTTGACCACTATTCGCCGATATCCCTCTGGGGACGTTATCGCTATTTCATCGGCAGAGATTATCGGGTCGGCGGCACCGCCATCAATCTCTACGATCTTGAGCGGGAGGTGTTGATCGAACAGTTCCATGAGCCGTTGATGCACTTTGCCATTGTCTGCGCATCCATATCCTGTCCGAAGCTCCAATCCTGGGCCTATCATCCTGATCGCTTGGATCGCCAGCTTGTGCAGGTGGCGAAGGCCTTCATCAACGATCCCACGCGCAATCGTTTCGATCGAACGCAGAAAGTGGCCTCGCTGTCGATGATTTTTCGCTGGTTTGAAAAGGATTTTTCCGATGCCGCCGGATCGGTGCTTGCCTATATCGCGCGTTATATCGGCGATCCTGAATTGGCGGAGGAACTCATCCAGCCGGGCTATCGCATTGAGTATCTCAATTACGATTGGAGTCTCAACGGCATTGCGCCCAAGGAGATGGCTGATGCTGGTGCGTCATGACGAAAAAGTGCCGATCGCACGCTTGTTGACTTTTCTTGAGCAGGGCGAACGGTTGGCGAACCAATGTGCCCAAGCACAGGCTGCGATGGTCCAGGATTTAAGATCTCGGCACTTTTTGCTCGGCCAGGCTCGTCAGGAAGCGGCACATGCATGGATCTTCCAGGGGGCCATTGCTTGGCTGGCGCCAAGACATCTCGGCGATGCGCCATTTCTTCCCGCGTTGGAAGAATATCGGAACCTTCTCGACCAGGCGCTGGCCCGACAGGATCTGCTCGAAACGTTTTTGGCTGAGCAGGTGATTCTCGAGGGATTGGGCGAGGCGATCTTGATGCGCATTGAAGAAGGATTGATCAAACGCGCAGCGCCGTTCGGTCGGCTGCGAAAAATGTTACTCCAGCAAGAAGAGGCCCATCATGGATTCGGTCGGCGCATGCTCGAAGAGGCGATGACCGAGGGCCGGATCGATACGGAGACGTTATGCCGTCGTGCGCAGGACTACCTTGAGTTGGCGGACCAGATGATCCTCACGTTGAGCGAACTGTTCGAATCAATTACCGAAGATCCCACGGTTTGGGTCCGCGGTGTGCGGAAGTTTCTGCCTGCGTGGCTTCTACGAGAGCCGATGACGACTGGCGAATAAGGTATAGAAAAAAAGGAACGATGGTTTCTGTTGTTATTCCCGCCTACAACGAGGAGCAAGCACTTCCTGCGACACTGCGCGCACTCTTTACGCAACAAGGTGATTACGAAGTCATCGTTGTCGATGGCGGGAGCGCCGATCAGACACTCGCCGTACTTTCCGAATTCAGCTTCTCAGAATACTCCTTACCCCATACGTCCCACCCTTCACGCCTGCGATTGACGGCGTCAAGAGGCCGCGCAAGTCAGATGAATGCCGGAGCAAAGGAAGCGCGCGGCGACTGGCTGCTCTTTCTCCATGCTGATACGGTCTTGCCGCCTGAGGCAATCCTGCGGCTGAACGAGATGGAAACCGATCAAGGTATCCAGGCTGGAGGATTCATGCACCAGTTCTCCGGCGACGACTGGCGGCTGAAACTGATCTCGTTCTTGGACAACGTCCGCTGTGTCCGAAGCCGCATCATTTATGGCGACCAAGCCCTCTTCGTCCGCCGCGCATTGTTCGAACGCCTCGGCGGATTTCCCAATCAACCGATTCTCGAAGATGTCGCTTTCTGTGAACGGCTCATCAAAGTGACGAAGCCCCTTGTTCTCACTCCGCCCGTGGTGACCGATGCTCGTAAGTTTTTGAAAATGGGCATCTGGCAAAGCTTCGTCCGTGTCCTCGGCATCATCCTTCATGTTGAGTGGGGCCTGCCGACGCTGCCACGCGCCTTTTTCCGTGACATCCGCTAGTCGGTTCCTACCGTAAAGTCGCAGATATCGTTCCGGCAACAGCGTGCCATTCCTGCATTCTTCGTTTACAAACCGGGCCTGGCATTCGTCTGACCGATCCGATCGATGAGTCTTGGTTGACGGGCAAGGGGAATATTACATCCACTCCAAGGAGGTCCCAATGAAAATGGTGTTTTTTCGCCAGAATTGTATCCCGAGCGCCCTTCTTCTTGATAAGGAACCTTGTTCTCCATCCACAAGGAGTTGCTACAATGGCGTGCGATGAATCATCGGATGATCCAAATCGATCTGCTGCGCCGTCTCCCTCGGGAGCGTCTTATTCTCCTGCGTGAGCTTGGGAACCTTGCAGATAAGAGTGGAATGGCTTTGTACCTTGTCGGGGGAGTAGTCCGGGATCTCTTGCTGAAGCGGAAAAACTGGGATCTCGATCTTACGGTTGAGGGAAATGGGATCGCCTTCGCGCGACTCGTCGCAGAGCGATATGGATCTGGACTGGCGGTGTTTGAGCGGTTTGCGACATCGCGGCTGGTCTTCCCCGGCGGGCTGAAGGTGGATATTGCGACGACGAGGCGAGAGTCCTATGCGCAGCCTGTCGCGCTGCCGGATGTTGAACCGGCTTCGTTGAACGAAGATCTCTACCGCCGGGATTTCACGATCAACGCCATGGCGATTCAATTAAACCCAGGGCAGTTTGGACGGCTCTATGATCCCTATGGTGGACAACATGATCTGAAGGCAAAGACCCTCCGCGTGCTGCATGCTCGCAGTTTTCAAGACGATCCCACCCGAATCTTCAGAGCGATCCGGTTCGAACAACGATTCGGTTTCCGTGTTGAGCGCATCACAATGCGCCTTCTCATCCAAGCGGCCTCCACAAATCTCATCCAACAACTCTCCGGCCCTCGATTGCAGAATGAAATCCTATTGCTGTTGGCTGAGCAGGATCCGGGGCGCGCGATCTTTCGGTTGGCGCGGTTGAAGTTGCTTCGATTTTTGCATCGCCATCTGTGCTATACGAGGAATGTAAGGCGAGTGGTCAGTGCGGTTCCCAAGGCGCTCGCATGGTGGGTACGTCGATTTCCGGATTCTCCGATCAATAGACCTATCGTCTATCTTATGGCCTTGTCGAGTGGGTCCAGCCCGGCTGTCGTGGCTACGATGATCCGGCGGCTCGCGCTCTCACGAGAGCAGGCCAAGAACCTAACTGCCGGAGGAAGCCGGGTCGATCGCATACGGAAGCGACTCATCGATAAAGGGGCTGTGCGGCCATCGCAGGTGTATCGCCTCTTGGCAGATTTTTCTGACGAGGCGCTCGTGCTGCTTCTGGCGAAACAGGTCGCTGTACAGCATGGGGTGCGAGGGCGGCTGAGTCTGTTGACACGACGCCTTTTGGCCAATGTGAAGAATAGGGCGATCGAGACGGCACTGACTGGACGAGATCTTCAGGCCATGGGATTGAAACCGGGACCTCAGTTTAAGAAGTTTCTCGACATGTTGCTCAATGCGCGACTGAACGGTGAGGTAAAGACGGAGTCTGAGGAAAGGGAGCTGCTTCAGTATGTGATTCAGAAGGCAAAGCGTAGTCCATAAGTTACATGCTAGCGACAAGGAAAAGCTGAGGGGTGCGTGTATGAAAAATTGCAAGACTGGCTGCTCAAGCAAGATAAGCCACTTTTTCTTGTTGTTGTTGGGTCTTCTATGTGTGCTGGGAGCTTGTACATTTCCTGTTCAGCCACGTTATCAGCCAATCTCCGAGAGCAGCGCTCGGATCGTTCCACGGCAAGGTTACCAAGACTATCAGATCGACGAACATACGTATCTGGTCACCTATGAAAACTACTTTAGCGTAGCACCTCCCGAGCATGGATGGCTGATAGATCCGTTCTCCGAGAAATGGCTGAAGGGGGCGCAGGAATATGTGCTTTATCGAGCCGGAGAATTGGCAAAAAGCAAGGGGGCAAAATACTTCGCTATCTTGCATAAAGATGATTGGAATCAAATCTCTTTTTCTTTTACGCGCCGCCGTTGGGGCCCGCACTTTTCGCCCGGTGCCAGCGTAGTAATGAGAATTCTCAGTAGAAACGTGTCGTCGATTCCAAGAGATGAAGGTCGTATCTATGAAGTAGACAGACTTCTGGATAGCCTGGTACAAAAAAACATCGGGTTATCCGAATATCAAAGAATTTCCTTGCCGCAGGATGGACCGGTTAAGAACAACGATAACCGGGTCATCCGTTGGCGATCTTCACTGAGTGGCTATGACTCCGTGTCTGCTCCAATAGTCAGGAAGAGCTTCTGGCTGGGGGGATTTCATAGTGAGAGCTTTGAACCAGGGGCTGAAATCACCAAGAAGCCATCCGGTGCATTTGAGATCGCTATGTGGGACCGTATTCTAGTCTCTCCTCTTCAATTTCTCTCGCAATGTGTGAAGCTCGCAGACCAAGAGGGGTACGAGGTCTTCAAATTGGAGAACTGGATGGTGGAGGAACACCGTGCTGACGGGGATCGAGGGGATCGGAGAATTTGGTTCAAGACTAGGGCAAATGTGATGCTGCAGCATAAGAAGGAATCTGAAAGTTTTGAGCCGGTGTTCGTGGTTGAGGAACTTCGGGCACACGTTGACACGAAAAATATTCAAGACACTCGCTGAGTCGAGCAAGTTGGCACAATTGGACACAACAAGGGGGTATTAACTGCCGACCCTTTCCATGGTGGCTGTTTAAAGAGAACGGAAAGGATAAGACAGGCTGGCAGGCTTTTTCAGTATCCTGGTTAATTCAGCGAGGTGTGGACAGAGACACTTCCTGTGGAAGTAGGAGCGTCACATTCGCCTGATGTGTGGGGTCCGGTTGAATCAGGGCAAACAACGGCACCGGTTGAGGCACATTGCTCGGCGGCAAGGCCAGCAATGCCGGAAAGTCGAGCAAAGGCGATACCGTTGTCAGACTGGTTAGGCGCAAACGAAAGGCCATCAGTATGTCGCGCAGTCTGCTAGTTTGATCTTCTTTGGGGAGTGGTGGGTTTGTGACAATTCCCGCTTCCCAGAGGGGTCTGGTGATCGTGACAGGGAAGGTGATACCGAGTTGCTGGGCAGTCGGCGTCACATCGATCAAGGTTCCTGCTTGGATCGCCGCTTCCCGGTCACGAGTGGATGCAGACACCGCAGTTCCTTCCACCAACTCCTGCCCAGTGGCCTGCTCTTGTGTGAGAGGTTCTTGAGGCTGGAGAGGTTCGTTCAAAGTGCACGGAGCTTCCAGGGCTTGTTCCACATTGGAATGAGTGGGAAGTGTGATATCCGTATGGGGTAAGGCCTTCACAATACCGTCGTAGATCGCTCGGGCTGAAGCAGACCATGCGTCATTAAATGGGCGGCCTGTGAATGCCGCGTCGGCGGCTTTCTTTTCGTCGTGGCTCAGAGCTTTGGGAGTTGGTAAGTTTTTCATGATTAGAACATAAGGCGTTTTGGTGGGATGTCAAGAGGTTGTGCGTTTGAGATTGATTCCAACGCGTCATCCCGGCAATGGGTTGACCCCTCGTCTCCTGCGCGAAGCTTAAGACCACGAATCCGACGAGATAGATAAATG
>DATDFW010000457.1:0-3275 GCA_036522375.1 Nitrospiraceae bacterium | reverse complement strand
AGAGGGAAGAGTACAGGATAATTTACGCAAGTGGGGAACGGGAGGCTTTCGAAGACCATCTTTGGAGAAACCCTTCGGAGATGTGATTCCGTCGGCACCTACTCATAAGTCCGAAAGGGCCCTGGCACCACATCCAAGCTTGAAGCCACAACAGTTCATGCGCACGTTAGTTCGTGGCGTCCTTCCGCTTGGGCAGGGAGTGGTGCTCGACCCATTCTGTGGAACAGGTTCGACGCTTGCTGCGGCTGAATCGGTGGGTTATGAGAGTATCGGGATTGAAAAAGACCCGCATTACTTTGAAATGGCGAAAAAGGCCCTGCCCAGGTTAGCCGTGTTCAAGAACGGCGGTAATCATCTATTGAGCTTGTAAACCCAACTCTTCCTCAGCTTCTCTATGCCGCTCTTATGCAACGTGGCTGTACGGGTACCTAGTTCCCCGCGCTGATTCCTTCTAAAGTCGTCCTTCGTGACATATCCAAGATAGACCTCCGTAACCGTCATGGGCGCTCTGTCCTTAGCAGGCTCCGTAGAGTTATCCACGTCATAGACAAACACGCACATCCACTGATTGCGTGCGCCGTGAGTGTCTACGGCACCACCAGCCTTCCGAGTTGCTTTGATTTCCACACCTTCCGATCCCGCCTTAACTTTGTTGTCCGGGTATATCCCGTTCACAACGAGGTCTGGGTGACCGTTGTGGTAAAGGTTGACGGTCAGGCTCCTGGAATGTTTTGCCAGGCTTGCTGTGAGCATGTCCGACAAAACTCCGGACATGATTGCTGGCCGTAGCATATCGTCAAGTCGTTGAAGCCCTCGTTCGATAAGGCCAAGGTTCACGTCGTAGAAAAAATCGTAGACGTCCTGCATTGCCATTTCGAAATCCTTCAAGCGGAGCTCAAACGGCAACTTGGCACTCCGATTAAAGCATTTGGTATTAACTTCGTTTTGTACTAGCGACATATTTTCCCGTGGCGGAGTCGTGTTTGTTGATTCGTCGGCACAAAGATGTGGGCACATCATAAGGGCTTCGGTCTAGTGTCGCAACCCTTAGTCGCGGATTATCCCTTACTCTAACTAAATGATGTTAAACAAGAAGTGCTCCCTCTGTTTTTCAGTGAGAAATTTCCCACTTGACTTGGTTCTAATTAGAACTATTATATTTGGGTCAGCGTGATTCACGTGTGGCTTCGGATTGTCACGATCCCATGGATCTCATACTGGCGAGGGGAAGCGGTGGTTAATAAGGTGATGGCGGAGTGGATGCGCGTGTGATTCGCCTGCGACGATTTTTACGGAACAGAACATGGCTACCGCGCAGATATTTCGGATTGGAACCCCATAAGATTAGGACGGCCACAAACCTCAGTACCAAGTAGCCGAGGTCGGGCCTGGCGAGAGGTGGAGAAAGGGAGGGTCACAATGAGAGACACGATGTCGGTAACCAATGTTGAGAACAGGCAAGAGGTGAAAGTCTATCAACCGGGCTCTCAGCATGTCGTCGGGGACGGGTTCCACGTCCGCAATCTGTTTCCGAGCAACGATCTGGACCAGGCGTTGAGCCCGTTTATCATGCTGGACTATGCAGGGCCCACGTTCTATCCGGCGACGGACACCCCACGAGGGGTGGGTGAACATCCGCATCGTGGGTTCGAGACCGTGACGATCGTGTATCAGGGCATCGTGGCCCATCGTGATTCGGCAGGCAATTCCGGGGTGATTGGTCCCGGCGATGTGCAATGGATGACGGCGGCGTCAGGTATCGTCCATGAAGAGATGCACGAGCGTGAATGGGCGAAGCGCGGCGGGACGCTGCAGGCGATTCAATTGTGGGTCAATTTGCCCAAGTCGTCCAAGATGTCCGCGCCCGGTTACCAGACGATTGTGAACGAGCAGATTCCGGTCGTGCAGCTGGACGGGGGAGCCGGTTCGCTTCGTGTGATTGCCGGGTCGGTGGGAGGCACAAAAGGCCCGGCGAAGACGTTCACGCCCATCGAATTGTACGATATGCGCTTGCGCGCGGGACATTCGATGCCGTTGCAGATCGCGAACGGGTACAATGTCGGTCTGTTGATTCTCAATGGTCAAGCATCGGTCGAGGGATTGCACAGGTTATCAGAGGCCGAACTGGCAGTCTTTGTCTCGACAGGAGAGCCGGTGACGGTCCGTGCAGAGAAGGATGCCACGATTCTCGTGATGGCTGGGGAAGGAATCCATGAGCCAGTGGCCCGCTACGGACCGTTTGTGATGAATACGAAGGCAGAACTGGTTCAGGCTGTGAACGATTATAACGCCGGCAAAATGGGACACTTGGCAGAACGCTGAAAAAGCCCGCCAGCGGCGTTCTCGCCTCGAAAGCATCCTCAACGTAGCCAGGGGCTACGCCTCCGGTGCTTCCGTCGGCTGCGGCCTTGCTGAACGGCCTTTTTGAGCATCCTGCGGGACAGAGTAGTAAAGGAATCTAGGATGCGTATCGACATCTACTCCGACATCGTCTGTCCTTGGTGTTATGTCGGGAAGCGACGACTTGAACGGGCATTGACCTCGGTTGGCAGCGACATACATGTAATATGGCGTCCCTTCCAATTGAATCCAACGATGCCATCTGATGGAATGGATCGCGCAACCTATCTAAAGGCCAAATTTGGGAGTTTGGAGGCCTTCGGCCGGATGGAAGAACAGCTTCTCGCTGCCGGCACGGATGAGCAGATTCCCTTTGCCTTCGAGAAGATTCAGCTGACGCCGAACACTTTTGCAGCCCATCGGCTGGTTTGGCATGCAGCACAGCAGGGGAAACAGGACGAAGTGGTGGAGAATCTCTTTCGCGCATATTTTCTGGAAGGCAACAACATCGGTGATCTGAAGATCCTTACGCATGTAGCTGCCGAAACTGGACTAGATCGAACAGAGACAGAATCGTTTCTTGCGAGCGATAAAGGAGCGGCGGAGGTCAAGGGCGAAGAAGCAGTCGGTCGTCGATTGGGGATTCGCGGGGTACCCTATTTCATTCTCAACGGGACTATTTCGATTTCTGGCGCGCAGTCTCCCGATATCTTTGTGTCTGCTCTTCAGCAGGCCGAGGCCACAGTCGTGAAGAGAAAGGAAGGGGCATGATGGCAGTCCAAGTATACGGATGCAATCACATCGTAATCGAAGTCACCGACGCCAAGAAGGCTGTCAAGTTCTATTCGGATGTCTTCGGGTTGAAGATGCTCCGCGGTGGTGAAGGCGCCGCCTGGTGCAAGCTGGGTGAACATCAGTTTATGGCCATCTTTGAA
>DATDFW010000456.1:0-6592 GCA_036522375.1 Nitrospiraceae bacterium | reverse complement strand
CAATCTGTTCCGGGTAGAGACTCATGAAACGCTTGTGTATAATGCGACGGCCTGTAAATTGTTCGTCTTACCGGTTCCATATCGGTCGAGTGGGGGGCTAGCTCAGTTGGGAGAGCACTACGTTCGCAACGTAGGGGTCGGGGGTTCAACTCCCCTGCCCTCCACCAGACTTATTTTGCCCTATCACGAGCCGCAGTAATCCCGCATAATCCCCGCATACCTCAGCCGTCAGATAGCGCTCTTTCCCAACGTTCACACTTCGCGACCCATCTTCAGGCGAAGCGCCAGGCCGGGATAACTACCAACGCCACATCTGCAATCGGATTGTTTGGCTCCCCAAGATTACCTGAGACTGACTCACGTTGCGGCTGGTAGACCCATGGCGCGGGCTGGCATTGCTTATCGGAGGGCTTCGACTTGTCCCATGGCGCGAGCCAGATTCACGCGCGATGCATTGGCCCGATACAATCCATCGATGAGATTGTCCTTCGGCACGCACCAGCGAAAAGGTCGCGTTGGATAACTCCACACTGCTTGAGCTCAGCACGCGAAAGCGTTCTCTGGCGAGCTGGACTTGGGTCACCGCCGCCTTGAGTCCTTCCTTGGCGATCCTGAATTGTTCTTTCGCCGAGGTGAGCGTGACCAATGCTTCTCGCAATTCCATCGTAATCTGTCGTGACACGACGCTCATCTTGATTTCTTCTTGCAGAAGCTTAATTCGCCCTTCGCCGATCCGCCCCTCCCGTTGGCCGCCGTCAAAGATCGGGATCGACAGTGGATTAGGTGTTTATACCAATGGAAATGGGTGACAGGGTGGTGTGGAATTATGAACCGTTTTGATTTTCATGACTATCACAAGAAGGAGATACTGCACGACGCCTTCATCCTCTTGATACCGCCCCTACTCATACTTGTCTGTACTCTTTGGCTCTTTGATCTGATCCGTGATGTAGCCCCATTTCTTATCTCTTTTATAGATTCATTCCTCGCTCGCCTCAGGTGAGGGGAGCGAGTTCCTGTCTCGTCGCCGCTCCGTCCTCAGTCCTCAGCCCGATTCGTGTCCAGCCTCATCCCGGCCACTCCTCTCGCTCGCCGTGCGCGTCATCCGAGAGACAGTACCGGAGCCTCATCGTGCCATCGCCCACCCCTCCTCCGTGTTATTGCCAAACAGGGTCAAAGAGAACATCTTGCAGTGAAGCCCATGAGGTGTATATCCAACAAATCCCGTGAGGTGTTTGCTCTGTCATCGAGTCCATCATGAGCCCCTGGCATCGCCGTCAAGAGTATAGTCTGGCCATCATACGAGACTTCGTCGTTGCCCTCACGTTCGCCGCTGTGTTTCTGTGGTTCTTCCGCTGATCCATTCGCCAGCCCTCCGATTCTCGGTTAAGTCTCTACTCACCTGGTCAATTCCCCAGCTAGGGATTTTGCCAGTTCGTAGGCTTGTGCGGCACGCCGTACCATTGAATTATGGGACGGGAGCTGCGCAAGGGAATCCTCAAGCTGATGCGTGTCCTTTCACGACTCATCGGAGTGGCTCCTCCCAACCATCGAGCGCGGTTCACGAAGGAATGTATCTTTCCTCACTGTGACCACCATCACGAATTCGTCGGCCCATCTCCCCGACCGGTTCACAGGGATCTGGTCATCCCACCGGGAACCGGATCGTCGACATGCCTGTCCTCCAGGGCCACGGCAGTCGGCCCCTGCTCTAAGGCCGTGAACCGATCAGTTTGATGTTGGAGAGCACGATCAACCGCTCCGATATTGAGTCGGGCATAGATCTCGGCAATCATGGGCGGTGCTCCCGTTTCTGCTTCGTGTAGTCTCCCTCAAACACTCCTCTGTCCGGTCCTTAATCTGGTCCTTGATGAGATCATTCCCTTGTGTTCCTGCTTTCGAGTGGAAGTGAGTCCGTACTAACTTCGCCTGATACCTCTCCCCGGGATTTCCTTGCTACACTACGTAAGCGTTCCTCGCGTATTATCAGTCGTCAAGGGGACCATGATTTCCTATGGGAAAGAAGCTATGGATTTCATCCGCGCCTGCGAAGCCCTCAAAGCCCTGCTGGCGCATGATATGCTGGTGCCTGAGGATCGAGATATCATCGAGTACAGTAGCATTGAACTGCTGAGTAAACTGAAGCCGAAATAGCGGGGTCTCCTTCCACCAGTCCTCCATGTTTGTATCTTTGCGTGTTGTTCTAGCCTTCCGCCCGATCTTCGACATGAGCTGGAAACCACGGCCACCAAGCTACACGCCCCCAGCGACCGCCCTGCGACCATGCCCTTCGCAGGCTTGCAAAATTGTTTGAAGTTCATGATCCCAGCCTCCACTCACCTGGTTTCCGCTACGAGTTCCTGTGTCACCGCGCCTTCGGTACGGAGGAATCTCGATCGTCGTATTGATCGGAGTCTTGGTGATCGGTATGGGGATGGGTGCAGTGATTTTTGGATGAGGTTCGTGTGCGCCGAGAAAAGGATGAACATCCTCTGGAAGGCCAAGTGGGGTTTGTAGGCCGACCCATATCCAGTGCCGCCGTGGGAGGGGCGGAAGCGGCATTGTCTCATTTGGTCTCAGGCAACTGATGAAGAAGCGGCGGGGGGTGTCCATAACACGCGGAATGCGGAGAAACTCAGGCTCTCAGAGTTTCCGTGATGCTTTATATCACCCTGTATAGAGGGCCCTGTCCCGAGCCCAGATTGAACATCTTGCGGAGCAGCGCCACGAGGCGATTTGCGCGATAGGGCGCCGTCACGCCAATCGTGTCAAAACGATGAGCGATGCCACTGCCTCCGCAAATGTCTCGGACTCAAGTGCGCAAGGTACTGTTTACTTTTTCAGGATTTGTTTGGTTGGTGCTGATTCACGTATGATCGCGGCTTCAGTCTCCCTTGCAATTTTGCACTCGTTCTCGCAGCTCTTCACGTGCATTTCCTGCTTCTCGTAACAAGACCTCTTATCTTCTTGACTAATGGCCGCCTCAAGACATCTTTGTAACTCCGCTTTAGATATTGCGAAACACTGCTCGCACAGGCTCCGATCGATGACTTGCGCGTAAATAGAGGTTCCGAGCATGATGAATGCCAACAATGCCAATGCGAATTTATTTTTTCGGATAGTCATCCGATGAGAGTTCCACTTTGGGCCATGCTGGGTTAATCGTAGCAAGGTGCAGCTGTGTCGGCTACTAGGAGAACCCCTTGAATCGAGGACCTGAAATCCCATCAGCGCCCGCTCGGTCTTTAGCTCGTAAAGAGACACGAATCGTGGGGCAAAATAAATCGGACAGCAGGTGCACTCCACCAAAATTAATTAAAATACCTAGGAAGCTTCTGACCACCATTACTGGCCAGACTCATCTCTTCTTGGTCCGTTCCATTAATTCGAGAATTCCTTCGTGGCAAAAGGTGGTCAGGTTGATGGTCCCGTTACCGTGAGGACATGACATGAATCATTATGGATTCTCAACGTTGAGGATCTTCACTTGCACGACGACCGGCTTCCCCGCCAGCGGATGATTGAAATCCAACACCGCTTTCGTCTCTGAAATTTCCGCGACAGTAGCCAATTCCCCCTTGTCATTTTCTACGAGATCTCCCTCTTTCGCTTCGGATGGCAATTCGCTTTTGGAGACATCCACTTTCTTTCTGTCATCATAAGGACCAAAGATTTCTCCAGGCAGCTCGAACTTCTTTTCCTCCCCAGACTTCATCCCACTGACTTCTTGCTCCAGCGCAGGAAGGATCTCGTGCCGACCCTGAATAAACTCGCGCACATGCCCATCATCGCCCCCGGCTAAGGCAGGAGTGATTAACATATATTGGACTGTGACTTTCGAGCCGTCGCCAATCTGAGGACTCGCAATCTCTGGAGTTTGAGAATACGAAGACGTAGCCCAAGGACCGGGTATGGGCACCGGGCAAGCGAGACTCGCGAGACTTATGACAATGCTTGCTCCTAGTAAGGATCTCTTCATAGAGCCTCCTATTCAAAAACAGAAGTAATAGCCTCCAAATATTGAGCAAGGCGAATACCAATTTTTGATTTAGGCTAGATTCTGTTTTTTCCTATAGATTGGGAAGCACACGTGAAGGGAGGGCATCACTTAACCTGTCACAATGTCCTCAAGGATCTAAGTGAAAGAGTCAAAGCACCTGTTTTCTAATAACCTTTTTAGCCGCGACAAATTATCTACCTCTGAGCAAATTGTCCGAGGATATACTACCCGGGCCACCCGTCCTTGCTTTAGGCTTTATGGCTTTCACCTCCGCCATTCTTACGGCGTCCGCCCGGACAACATGTTCGTCTGACAGCGCAAGACCACCTTCTGTCCCCCCTTCTGCCATCTTCCCTAAAGTCCCCACTGTTTTGCGATATTCATGATTGCGCCGGTCGCCTAAGTCGGTGGCAGTTGATTTGCGTCCTCACTCTAAGCATGACGCGTTTACGCAACCGCAGCTTCGTTCAGGAGGTGCGCTAATGTGTGCTGCATGGCTGTGTCACAGTTGGTTCTTCAGTCTCGGAAGCGAACTGTTGATACTCAGCCTACTCGCGGGCATGGGTGCAGTTCTAAATGTTTTGATGTGCCGGATCTGGGGAGAAGCAGGTGAAGAGGCTGCAACAGCCGACGGGAGTATGAAAGCGCAGGAACTCACGAACCGTAGGGCGGCATGATTTAGAGTGTGGCGCGAGAGGGAGAAATGGTGACGAGGACTTGGTTGGAAACCATACTCAAATTGTGGTCATGGCTACCACCATGTGCAGTGGTATCATGGTTCCCAAATACGATTGGCCAGTGCGGGAGGGGAGATACGACGGAGGACGAGAACAAGATCATCAGGGCTTGGACCGCGCAGCTTAACTCGTATAGACCCTTCAAGCGTATTGTGTGGAGTGAATCGTAACCGAGGACGCGAAATCTGTTTGTTCGCGATCAAAGGCAAAAACGAAGGCCCTTAAACCGCCACTCAGCCTTTTCCTTACAATAGCCACATTCCTTCATAGCGGAACCTGTGCTTCTTTGAATTGCCCACCAAAACAAAGGCCCGACGCCTTTCGGAATCGAGCCTTTCGACTCAGACAGAGCGAAGAGTGCTACTGCTTGTTCACGATGTTTCCATTGTGCCTTTACAGTCTTCCCCTCGCATGTTCCGAAGCATTGTTTACTTTATCGCTGTCGCCCTGTGCTGCCTACGAGGAAATGCTCTAGTCCCTCACTGACGTTCTGACCTGTCGCCATTGCCGAACAAGCGGGCTACTGGCGCCACAATCTCTCTCTTCCAGTTCTCCGATGCCCGCCTGCCATGCCACATTTGCAGTCAGTCTATTCTCTCTCGTCAACCTCACATGAGACTGACTCACGTTGCGGCTGGTAGACCTATGGAGGGGCACACGACGCTTATCGGAGGGCTTCGACTTGTCCCATGGCGCGAGCCAGATTCACGCGCGACGCATTGGTCCGATACAATCCATCGATGAGATTGTCCTTCGCGCGCACCAACGAAAAGGTCGCGTTGGATAACTCCACACTGCTTGAGCTCAGCACGCGAAAGCGTTCTCTGGCGAGTTGGACTTGGGTCACCGCCGCCTTGAGTCCGTCCTTGGCGATCCTGAATTGTTCTTTCGCTGAGGTAAGCGTGACCAACGCTTCTCGCAACTCCATCGTAATCTGTCGAGCCACGACGCTCATCTTGATTTCTTCTTGCAGAAGCTTACTTCGACCCTCGCCAATCCGCCCTTCCCGTTGGCCGCCGTCAAAGATCGGGATCGACAGGGTCACCCCCGCGTTGTACGTACTGAGCGAACTATCAATGTGGTTTCCGATGAGCCCGTAGTCTCCTTGGGCCTGGAGTGACGGAAGCCGTTCCCCCGTGATCGAACTCAGGGTGAGCCTGGATACCTGGATCCGCTGTTCTTGGGCTTTCATTTCCGGTCGACTGGCCAGCGCCACTTCCATGGCATAGCCCTGAGTCGGGACTGGCTCCTCAGGCGCTTTGAGTTCATCGGTGAGGACGAGGTTCACATCAAAGTTGAGGCCCACGGAGTTGATCAGGATCAACTTGGTCCGCTCGACATCGCTCTTCGCCAATTCCAATCGTTGCCGCTCGTTCTCCAATTGGGTTTCCAGGCTGGCGGCATCGAGACCCGTGGCCATTCCGCCGCTCTGGCGGCTTTTGATGAAGGCCACGAGTTCTTGATACATCTCCACATTCGCCATCCGCGCGTTCACGATTTCGTAGTTCCGCAAGACGTCCACATAATTCAAGGCGACCGTCGCCATCGTGTCATTCTTCGTCGTCTCGGCTTCCCCTTCTGAGACGGCCAACGCCGCGCGCGACGCGCGCCAGCGCTCGATCAGACTCCAACTGAAGAGCGACTGTGACACGGTGGCTCGGGTATCTGTGATGTCGAATGGTTGGGTGACGACCGGGGCGCCACCAATGGTGCCCCTGAAGAAGGTGAGATTCGTAAACTTTGACGAACCCGCCAGGTTCGGCAATAAGGTGCCGAGCTGGGTTCTCGCGGCACCGCGCGCCGCTTCAATGCGTTCTTTGTATAATTGCACGTTGGGATTTTTATCCAGAGCGGC
>DATDFW010000455.1:0-4623 GCA_036522375.1 Nitrospiraceae bacterium | reverse complement strand
GCAGAGTTTAGGGGAAGGTCTTGGGGATGCAGTGCGGACCTTCAAACAGGCCGTTGCCGATGTCCGTAATTCAGTCGACCCCGAGATACGGACAATCCAAGCCGAGATGGATTCTGCTCAGAAGGAATTTCAGCAATCGATCGAAGCGGCCAAAGAGCCGACTGCCTTGCACGAAGAGCCTCCCAAACCAGGATAACCGGGAGGTGTGGGCTTCCTTAATCTTCACTGCTTGTACCAGCTCTTTTCGAACCCTCCCTCGAACCATAAAGTGCTCAGCTGACCCATCACTCGGTTTCGCTGAGATGGACAGGATTTTCCAGCTTCATCGAAGGAGCAGGGTTTCACTCTGTTGGAGTTGCTCTGCGATCAAGGCAAAGAACGGCCTATCGCTGAAAGTAAGGTGCGGCATTTGGGCGAACAGAGGAACTTAGGTCGTTAGACGTGAGCGATTCAATGCATCGACGAGCTCGACAAGCTCTTTGCGGGCTTTTTCATCGATGTTGGTAAATTGGACACCCATGCCGGGGAAGAGGAGGTGTCGTTCAGGTTTGCTGCGGGTCCAGGCTACCTTCGCTTTGGCCTTGTGTTTTTCCCACGGACGATCGGGCAGTGCAAATTCGACCGATAGCTCGGTTCCAGGAGCGAGCGGGGCGCTGCTCTCGATAAACAATCCTCCTGCACCGATGCCGCCGGTTAAGCTATCGAACTGCTTACCTTCCGGTGTCGTGTAGCGAACCTTCACCGCGAGAGGGGCTCTCGGGTGAGAGCGCGCATGAGCGAAGCGCACATCGTCGTCGCTGGCAAGGATCTGTTCGATGACCGCTCTCCACGACAGGGCGCCGAGTGGTTCTCCTGCGGCACTATGGAGTGTGACCACTTCCTGCTCAGGGTTCATCTCAAGGGATTTCCCCTCGTGCCCTTCCGTCGTGATCACAGGAAGTTTCATGATCAGGTCCTTGACTTGAACACGGAACGATTCGTCTGCAGAGGTATCGTCACTAAGTCATCTGCCCGACGGTCTGGAGGGATTTCACTACTTCGAGCACTCGGTTGCGGATTTCGGGGTTAATCTCCGTAAAACGCACTCCCATGCCAGGGCTAAAAGTATATTGGTCTGCTTTCGGGCAGACCCACGCTACGAGACCCTTGGCCGGCAACCATTCTGACGGTTGCTCTGGCAGAGAAAATTCAAGCGAAAGCTTGGTGCCGACCGATAGAGGACTTACACTTTCTATAAAGAGTCCACCTCCACCAATTCCGCCTGCACGACTTTCAAACTGATGACCTTCCGGGGTAGTGTATTTGACTCGGAAGGTGAGTGTCACGCGTGGCTCATTTCTCGTGTCGCGGCTCGCCTGGGGTTTACGATAGGCCAGAATCTGGTCGATGACGAAGTCCCAGGATAGGTTGCCCATGGATTCGCCGTTCACCCCCAGAAGGGTGATTACTTCACGGTTTGCATCAAGGTCGAGCGTTTTCCCTTTGTGTCGAAGGCTTGAAGACACGGGATATTTCACAGGTCCTCCCACTTGCAATCTGTAAGGCAAGTATAGCGCAGCATTTTATCTTGTCGAGGGAAAGCGTCGAGTTATCAGCAGTCTCATTGGTTTGGTGAGGTAGAAGAGGGGCAAAGTTACCGAGAACAGAGAAGGGTGGGTGAGAAGGTAGAACCAGGCCAGTAAGGTCCTTCCTGCCCTGGCAGATTTTAAGTAGCCCTCCTGCAGAGATAGTAAATAAAGTTATAGTTAGAACGGCTTATGCGGTTTTTACATCCTTGTCTTGTTCGAAGATTCGAATAGGAGGGTGCTTGCCGAGTATGGCATCCTCAGTGATAAGAACTTCCTTTATCTGCTTCTGCGAAGGAGCATCATACATCACATCTAGCATCACATCTTCGAGGATGGCACGCAAGCCTCGAGCCCCGGTTTTCTGGAGAAACGCTTTCCGTGCGATCGCGCCGAGCGCGCCATCCGTGAACTTGAGTTTCACCTTCTCAAAGGAAAGCAATTTCTCATACTGCTTCGTGAACGCGTTTCTCGGTTCGGTCAAGATTCGAATAAGGGCGCGTTCATCCAGCTCGTCCAAGGTGGCGACGACCGGCAGCCGACCGACGAACTCAGGAATCAGGCCGTACTTGAGGAAGTCTTCCGGCTGAACCTTTGCGAACAGTTCGCCAAGTCGCACCTCGCTCCGTCCGCGAACTTCGGCTCCGAATCCCATGGCCTTTCGGTTCAAACGTTGTTCGATAATATGCTCGAGTCCGACAAACGCCCCGCCGCAGATGAACAGGATGTTGCTCGTATTGACCTGGATAAACTCCTGGTGTGGGTGCTTGCGGCCGCCTTGAGGGGGCACGTTGGCGACAGTCCCTTCGATGAGTTTGAGTAGCGCCTGCTGCACCCCTTCGCCTGAGACGTCGCGTGTAATCGAGGGGCTATCGCTCTTGCGGCTGATCTTGTCGATTTCATCGATGTAGACAATTCCCCGCTCGGCCCGTTCAACATCATAGTCCGCCGCTTGTAGAAGCTTGAGAATGATATTTTCCACATCTTCGCCGACATATCCTGCCTCTGTGAGGGTGGTGGCATCGGCCAGCGTGAAGGGGACGTCCAGGTATTTCGCGAGGGTCTGGGCCAACAGCGTTTTCCCCGTGCCTGTGGGTCCCAACATGAGGATGTTGCCTTTTTGGAGTTGCACATCGTCAACGTCCTTGTCCTTGGTCGAGATTCGCTTGTAGTGATTATGAACGGCCACGGAGAGGATCTTTTTGGCTCGCTCCTGTCCCACAACGTATTGATCCAAGTGGTGTTTGATTTCCACCGGCTTCTTGAGCTTTGAAGAAATATCTTCCTTGGCTTCTTCCCAATCCTCGGCAATGATGTCGTTACAGAGGTTGACGCATTCGTCGCAGATGTACACGGTGGGTCCGGCAATTAGTTTGCGGACTTCGTCGCGGCTCTTCCCACAGAACGAGCAGCGGAGGTGTCGATCCATCTTATCCGGCTTTGCCATGAATCCTCCCGTATTACTTGTCCTTGACCGGGTCTTTTCCTGCGTCGCCACCGATCGCCTTGAGGAGCTTCGGTGGTCGCGTGATGACTTCGTCGATGAGACCGTACCGTTTGGCTTCTTCTGCCGACATGAAGAAGTCACGTTCGGTGTCCTGGGATATCTTCTCCAGAGGCTGCCCGGTGTGTTTCGCCATGATTTCATTGAGTCGTTCGCGGATCTTCAAGATCTCTCTGGCGTGAATGTCGATTTCGGTGGCTTGCCCCTGAAACCCGCCCATGGGCTGGTGGATCATCACCCTCGCATTCGGCAGGGCGAATCGCTTGCCTTTGGTCCCAGCGGTCAACAGAAAGGCTCCCATGCTGGCAGCTTGGCCGAGGCAGATGGTGTTGATCGGCGGTTTCACATACTGCATGGTGTCATAAATGCCCAATCCCGCCGTGACGCTTCCCCCGGGAGAATTCACGTAGAGATTGATGTCCTTTTCAGGGTCCTCTGCTTCAAGAAACAAGAGCTGAGCAATGATCAGGTTGGCAAAGATGTCATCGATCGGGGCACCGATGAAGATGATCCGGTCTTTCAAAAGTCGAGAGTAAATGTCATAGGCACGTTCGCCTCGGTTCGTCGTTTCGATAACAATGGGAACTAGCATACACGTCGTCCCTTTCCACTTAGCGGGATGCTGAAAAAGTCCGCCAGCTTCGTTTCTCGCGTCGTTCAGATCTTCAACGTACCCCAGAGGGTACGCCTCCGGTCTTCACTCGCTGCGGCCTTGCTGGACGGCCTTTTTGAGCATCCCGCGTGTTATACCCCTATTTCCTCAGCATACAGACCAATGAAGTTCAGGCCAGCCTGCACCGCTCGGTGCTATCCCTGAATCACCGCATTGCGGTATACGAAATCCAACGCTTTATCTGCCAACGTCCTGTGGCGTAACTCATCGATAGACTCTTGTCCGCCAGCTTTGATCATCTTGACGAGATCGTTTGCCGGCATTTTGAGCTCAGACGCCAGCCTCATGATTTCGGCGTTAAGATCGTCCTGCGTGACCGTCAGTCCTTCTTTTTCTGCGATCGTCTCCAGCACCAGGCCGAGCTTCACGCGGCGTGCCGCTTCGTTTCGATGCTCCTGACGAAGGTGTGCGAGGTCCTCCGTTCCAGTCGTCTCAGGGGACTTCTGGGCGCCCCCTTTCTGCTGCTGAACGTGTTGGCGGATGATGGCCTCCAGTTCACGCTCCACTAGGGTCTCTGGAAGATCGAAGTGGTGAGTCTCCACCAGCCGTTTGATGATTGTATCTTTATAGGTATCTTCGATCTCTCGCTTCAATGCCTGTTCCATTCCGTCCCGCAGTTTGTCTTTTATTTCCTGGAGTGAATTGAAGGGGCCACAATCTTTGGCAAACTCGTCGTCCAAGGCCGGTAGCTTCTTTTCCTTGACCGATTTGATTATCAGCGTGAACACGACTGTCTTGCCGGCAACGCGAGGATCGGGATGGCTGGCTGGGTAGGGCTGGGGTACCTCGAGCACGTCACCCTCTTTCTTCCCCCCGACATGCGAATCAATTTCCAAGCCCAGGACAGATGCGTGTGATCCAACCTTGTGGAGTTGGCCTTC
>DATDFW010000454.1:0-2574 GCA_036522375.1 Nitrospiraceae bacterium | reverse complement strand
CATCAATGGTGTAACTGCCGATCCCCACCGTCCGTCCTTTGAAGATGCGGTTCTGCAGCACTTCCCGGTCGTATTCAGCTAATCGGGGTGGGAGATACGTGAGGAAGTCCTTAAAGATCCCCTCCCAACCCTTCGGCAGATCCGCAGCCACCCCGCCGATTCGAAACCAGGATGGGTGCATACGTGCACCGCAGATAGCTTCAATGATCTCGAATGTTCGTTCGCGATCGTTAAATGTATAGAATACCGGCGACAACTGTCCCAGGTCCTGTGCAAGGGTGCCATACCAGACCAGATGACTATTGATGCGAAACAACTCCGCCAGCATTACGCGAATGACTTGCGCTCGAGGCGGGACGATGATACCGGCCAGCTTCTCCACCGCCGTCAGATAGGCCAGGTTGTTCAGCACACCACCGAGATAGTCGATGCGGTCTGTATAGGGAATGTAGGTGTGCCAGGATTGCCGTTCGCCCATCTTTTCGGCACCTCGATGATGAAATCCGATGTCGGGCACGGCATCGACAATCTCCTCACCATCGAGTTGCAAGGCGATTCGCAACACACCGTGCGTGCCCGGGTGCTGGGGCCCCACATTGAGAAACACGAAATCAGCGTCATCGCGCGATCGGATCATGCCCCAGTCTTCAGGTCGGAAACGCATCGCTTCCTGTTCGGTCAACTCCTTGTCTGGCGGCAAGCGATAGGGATCCATTTCCGTCGCGCGGGCGGGCTGCTCTTTCCGTAAGGGATGACCTATCCAGCTCTTCGGCATCAGAAGGCGCGTAAGATGCGGGTGGCCGATAAACTCGATTCCAAACATGTCCCACACTTCGCGTTCATACCAATTAGCCGAGGCCCAGATATCGACTATGCTGGGCAATGACAATTGTGTTTCCTCGATTGCCACTTTGACGCGTAGATACTCGTTGCGATCGAAGGAGAGAAGATGGTAGACGACCGTAAAATCACTGGCTGGCTGGCCATCACGGTGTCCGCGCATTCGCTCGTCAATGGCAGTAAGGTCGTAGAGCATTTTGTATGGCCCCTCTACCTCGTGTTTCAGATAGCTGAGCAGGCTGCGCGTATGGCCTTTGTTAATCCACACGGTGGGGATGCGATCGCACGTTGGTTGAAGGGAGACCATGGACCCGAATCGCCCGAAAATCGCCTCGGTGATTGCGGGGGTGGCGATCATATGTCGTCCGGTTCGCGCAAGAGGGTGGTCTTCTGCCGTGACGGTCTCATCAGGTCGCGCATTGATGGGAGCCGCGGCTGTGTAGTCCCCTGCTGACCCACCATCCAACTCAGAGGCCGCTGCTGCACGTCCACGGCTTTCTGCAGAAGAAGCAGACCCTCCAAGAAGGCTTCCGGGCGTGGTGGACAGCCAGGTACATACACATCGACCGGAAGAAATTTGTCGACACCTTGCACCACACTATAGATATCGTACATACCCCCGGAATTCGCACAGGATCCCATGGAGATCACCCACCGAGGTTCCATCATCTGCTCGTACAACCGCTGAACGACTGGCGCCATCTTGATAAAGACCGTTCCGGCGACCACCATGAGATCGGCCTCGCGAGGGGTGCCTCGAATCACCTCTGCCCCAAAACGGGCGACGTCAAATTTGCTCGTAATACTGGTGGCCATCTCCACATAACAACAAGAAAGTCCGAAGTTAAAAGGCCAAATTGAGTTCTTTCGGCTCCAGGCAACCAGATCTTGCAACCGCGATAGTATGACGCTTCGGCGGATGGCCTGTTCGAATGGCTCATGGTCCGCTTGCCCCTCCAATCCCGTCGCACCAGGTTTTGTCAAGAACCACCGCATAGAAACCTCCTCTTACCCGGATGGTCGACGATCCCTGGCCCAATCCAGCGCACCAATTCCCCAGAGGTATATCAATGCCGCCAGGAGCACTCCGATGAATATCACGGCTTCTCCATAGCCTGACCAACCAACGTCGCGGGCCGCGACCGCCCATGCAAAAAGAAACACGGCCTCAAGATCAAATATGACAAAGAACACGGCAACGAGGTAAAAGCGCGCAGATACCCTCGCCCGTGCTGATCCCTCCGAAACAATGCCGGACTCGTATGGCGTGCCAGTTCCCGGTTCCCTGTGCCGCTGTCCCAGTACATATGAACCAAGCATGATAGATGTCACGAGGACTGCAAGGGCTGAATATACGATTAACGTCCAAAGCATACAGTGAAGTCTTTCTATGAAGCCGTGACACACATACAATGCCTCTTGGGAAGGAATTCCTGCCTTGTCCGTTTTCCAGGCACAACGCCGCCCTCACGGATCGTCCCTTCCCCTCGTGGTAAAGGGCGTGTCTTCGGAACCCGGCGCCTGCAATATATTCACGACATTCGCTTCATTATCATTCTCGTAATGGCGATACGGGGACACTCGGATAAACCCTAGCCTTGTTCCATTCCGGGTTCGCCGGATCAATAATCGGATCAATAAAAAGGTGGTGCGATATTTATTTGGTAAGTGACGGCATCTCGAAGGTCTCCTAATGCAAAGGGGGCAAAGCCTCAGCGTTGTGTGATAATGCCG
>DATDFW010000453.1:0-12585 GCA_036522375.1 Nitrospiraceae bacterium | reverse complement strand
CGGATACCAACTTTGTGAATTTTTATCGTGATCAGGGATTTGCGCAGAATCGAATCGATGTTCTGCCGGGACTGTCGACCGATGTCCTGGATTTCGGGCACATCGTCGGCCTGACCCCCCAAGTGAAAGTGCGCGAGGTGTACTACTCGCGAGGAGTGCAAAGCACCGAAAGTCAGCATCGCGAGACCTTTTGGGCGGGGCTTGAAGCGACATCGAAGCTGAGCCGCCGCTTTGGGACGAGGGAAGGCAATAGTTTCCTCCATACGGTTGAGCCCAGCATCATGTACGAATATGTCCCGTCGACGAATCAGTCACAACTGACCCAGATCGATCAAGTCGACGATTTGCCGAAGAAAAACTTGCTGACCTATGCGATGCGCAGCCGGCTTTTGGAGCAATCAGGCAGCAGCAGTTTCAATTGGCTGGATTTCACGATGGCCCAAAGTTATCACGTGGGCGCTGTGCAAACGAGAGCACGGGATTTCACGCCCGGCATTTCTCCTTTGTTCGGATCGATGACGCAACCGTTGCAGCCGGCGACGGTGGCCATAGAAGGGAAGAAATTGTCCGATCTTTGGATGAGAGTTGTGATCGGGAATACGACTCCTCAGTATACGCCGGCTCAACTAGCGAATGCGTTGCTTCTCGCTCAAAGTATCGCAGGTATCCCTGGTCAGCAACCTGCCATCACCCAGTATTTGACCGTCGATGCGTTTCTCGATCCCTACCAATCATCGTTGAGTCAGTTCAACACCAATTTCCGGGTCCAGCAGTCTAACTACTGGTATCTAGAAGTGGGGCAGCGCTTCACGCACGATGGAAATCGTGTACGTCGCGGGGACATTTGGAATCCGATTTCGTTCAATGAGGTCTATGCCCCAACCCCTGAGATTCAATTTGTCACAGCGGGAGGGGCGTTTCGCATGCCGTGGGGGTGGACGGTTGGCGCGAAGGGTTATTATGATGTGAAGAACGGCAGGAGCCCGGAGTATGATGTGGTCGGTCTCTACCAGAATCCCTGCAGGTGTTGGTCGCTGGGGGTCTATTATTTACAGTTTCCCGATCGGGCTCAATACAATTTCATGTTGAGCCTGACCGGAATCGGCTGGACGGAGAGCTTCGGTACAGCTGTCGTTCGAAGCATTCTCAGTCCGCTGCTCATTGGAGAGAAAGGTCTGCCGTGGGCCGCGCCGGGAGGGCCGTATGGGAGAGCGCAGTCGGACATACCTCAGCCAGGGATGGACGGGAGTGGACGGTAACCTGATGCTCTGGAAGAGCACTCGCGTGAGGCTGTCTCTCTTGGCGTTGTCTCTATGGTTGTACGGAGAATTCCCGCCATCGTCGGGCTAACCTCCCTGGTTATGATCATATGCAAGGCTCGGGCATTTGACTCCTCGAAGAGGGCTAGTATACGATGCCGCAGAGCCGGGTTTTCTTACGCACTCAGCGAAGGAGGAATGCGACGTGGCAGGTGATGCACTGAAGGTCGAAGATGCAACGTGGGACGCAGACGTCATGAAGGCCTCGGAACTCGTGATGGTGGATTTCTGGGCCGTCTGGTGCGGTCCTTGCCAAATGGTCGCCCCGATCGTCGAGGAACTGGCCAAGGAGTACACCGGAAAGGTAAAGGTGCGTAAACTCAATACCGACGAGAATCCAGAAGTTGCAGGCCGTTATCAAGTCATGAGCATCCCCACGATCCTGTTTTTTAAAAATGGTCAGGTCGTGGAAAAACTGGTTGGCGCACGACCGAAGCGGCAGTTCAAGGAAATGATCGATTCACTGCTGGCGCAACCAGCCGGCTCAGCCTAAGGACAATAGCCACCCGCCGCAATGCTCGCCGAGTTGCGCATTGTCAATTTCGCGCTCATTGAGCAGCTCAGTCTTCAATTCCAGTCCGGGTTTATTGTCCTGACCGGAGAGACCGGAGCTGGAAAATCCCTCCTCATCGATGCCATCGCGTTGCTCGTGGGTGGACGGGCCTCGACCGATCAGATCCGCTCAGGAGAAGCCGAGGCCCAGCTTGAAGCAGCCTTCCACCTTCCCGACGCTCATCCGCTCCTTCAACGACTGCGGTCACACGAGATCATCGGTCAGAACGAATCTGATCTGATTCTTCGCCGAGTGCTGTCCCGAGCGGGTCGCCATCGAATATACGTCAACGGGAACCTGTGCCCTCAGCGTATACTCGAAGAGCTGGGGGGGACCCTTGTGGATATTCATGGCCAGCATGAGCAGCAATCTTTGTTGGCAACCGCTAAACAATTGGATGCCCTCGATGCGTTCGGACGTCTTCTCGAACTGCGTGGAAAGTACGAACAGGCCTACCAACGATGGAAAGAACTCCGTACCCAGCGGGATGTCTTCCAGAGTGATTTCGTGGATAGGACAAGACGAGAAGACCTATTACGATTCCAGGCTCGGGAGATTGAACAAGCCGGATTGTTACCTGATGAAGAGGAGCGACTTGATCACGAGCGACGGCGACTAGTCCATACCCATCAGCTCAAGGAGCTCACGCAAGAAGCCTATGCCGGGCTGCAGGCAGATGAGTTGGCTGTTCTCACCAGGATGGACCGAATTGGGCATACCCTTGGAAAGTTGGCTCAGACCGATCCAACGATGGGCGACTGTGAACAAACGGTCATGGAGTCGATCATCCAACTGAAAGAACTGTCTGTACGGTTGCGCGACTATGCGCAACAGTTGGAGGCCGATCCCGACCGGCAGGCTGCCGTGGAGGACCGACTCGATCTGATCCAACGGTTGAAGAAGAAATACGGAGGGACTGTTGGAGCAATATTAGCAACAGGTAAAGAGGTGCAGAAAGAACTGCAACTATTGGACAATCGTGAAACAAGAACCGCGGAGTTGACCACGCAGTTGGAAGATGAGTCACGCCGTCTCCGCACATTAGCACAGCAACTGTCTAAGAAACGAATCGACGCAGCCAAGCGAATGACGACGTTGGTTCAAGCGGAGCTGACTGCGCTAAAAATGCAACAGGCGATTTTTCAGGTTACGATCTCCAGCGATGAGTCGACCGATGGGCTTGGACCGATTGGACGTGATCGAATAGAGTTCCTTCTCTCGAGTAATCCTGGTGAACCACCAAGACCATTGGGCCGCGTGGTATCCGGTGGGGAACTCTCGCGTATCATGCTGGCGCTCAAGACGGTGTTGGCCGAGATGGACCAGGTTCCAGTCCTGGTATTTGACGAAATCGATTCGGGGGTCGGTGGGGCGGTTGCGGCCGCGATGGGAACGAGACTGCGCAAGCTCGGAGCATTCCATCAAGTTTTTTGCATCACCCATCTTCCTCAAGTCGCGTCCCAGGCAGACCATCATCTGCTTGTAGAAAAGGAACTGGAGGGGCAACGGACATCCACGTCTGTCAGAGCGCTCAAGGGGATCGGACGAGAAGAGGAAATTGCCCGCATGTTGGGTGGTCTGACCATCACCAAAAAAGTTCGTGAAACGGCAGCGGAACTCATTGCAGGGGCGCAGGGGAAGCGGCCTGAATGAGTGCACAGGCTGAGGTTGAGGTTAAGGTTGAGCGGGATAAGATTCTTTTATTCTCAGCCTTGACCTGAGCCTTCTCGATGCCAGTGGGCTAAGAGTCTGATCGGTCGGTCGGAGTAGTAGCCATTGCCATAGCGGGGAGGGATGCCTTGCATTCCTGGACGACGCGCGTAAAGAGCTCCGTTAGTTTCGGTTCGAAGTAGGTGCCGGCATACGAGAGCATCCGTTGGCAGGCGTCATCAATCGAAAGCGGCGTCCGGTCGGGTAGTTCCGCAGTCAGATGGTCAAACGTTTGTGCCAGGCAGACGATGCGGGCGAGTTGAGGAATTCCCTCTCCCTGAAGTCCAAATGGATAGCCAGAGCCATCCCACCGTTCATGGTGGTATGCAATGATCTGCCCCACCTCAGTAGGAAGTCCCAGCGGCACCACGAGTTTTGCACCTTGCTCTGGGTGGTGTCGATTGTCGACAGACTCTCCGTTCTCAGCAATCTCATCGTCGGCAAATTGATAGATCTCGAGCCCGATCTTGCCGATGTCGTGGAGAAATGCCCCCAGCGCCAACGATTTCTGTTCAGCAAGTGTCAGATTAATGCGGTTGGCTAAGAGAGTGGCATAGAAACTTACTCGGCTGCAGTGGTTGAGCAATTGACGATCCTTGGCTTCAAGCAGGTCGGACAGCATGGGGAGAAGGTCAGGTATGTCTTCGACGCGGGAGGAATTATCTGAGGCGGATCGTCCGATCGCTCGGTATCCCGCGAATAATTCCTTCCACGCTTGTGCGCATTGTGTTTCTGATCCCCAGAGACCGATCGATGTCCCGATGAAATGTCTGAGAAAATCGAGACGTTGTTTCTTCTCCAGTGTCTGATTCACGAGGGAAAGCAATTCCGTGATGTTGAAAGGTTTGAGCAGATAGCCGGCAGCTCCATGCCGTATCCCTTCCATGGCGGATTTCAAGCTTCCGTACCCGGTGATGATGATCACCTCAACCCCGGTATGGTGTCGCTTGATGTCTTGAAGGAGTTCTATGCCCTGGCGATCTGGAAGCTTCTGATCGAGTGTGATGAGGTCGATAGGCTGAGAATTCAGCGCGTCAATCGCTGCACGGGCTGATTCGGCCGTCTGGATGTTGAAAAATGGGCGGAGTATCACTCGCAGGGCATCACGAGGTCCTGCTTCGTCGTCAATCACAAGCAGAGTAGGCTTCTTCTGGGTCGGTTCAGGAGTTACTGTCGCGTTCATAGAATATTCGCTACCGTGAACTACGTATATTTTAAGGCAATTTTCATTCCATTTCAGTGGGTTAGCAGCAGATCTCAACAGAGAGTAGGTTGATGATAGCTGAGACCCATATGTAGGTTTCTTGAGCGAAACACTACGTATATCAGTGGGGAAACTTCATTCATAACTGTGCAAAAAAGACGCAGTAGGGGCATGGCTGTGCTATTCCTGCACTACGGCCTGAGTTTCGGTGATGGCGTCCTGATCAGCTCGCCCGATGCCCAGTGTGTCCATGCGGTATTTGAGCATCCGACGGCTAATTCCCAGCAGATTTGCGGCATGGGTTTGGACATAGTTTGTTCGTTTGAGCGCATCTAAGATAATTTCGCGCTCAAATTCCATCACGGCTTTTTCGAGCGATAACCGTCCGGCAAGCGTGTCGTCACGGAGTGAAGAGGATCGGGTGTCGCTTTTGAGGATGGTCGGGAGATGTTCGGATGTGATGGTATCCGATCCCTTGGACCAAATGAATGCCTGCTCGATGATGTTCTCCATTTCTCGCACGTTGCCAGGCCAGGGGTAACGACTCAAGAGGTCGACAGCATCTTTGGCGAACTCTTGAGGTGGTCGATTGTCTTCTTCGATTCGTTTGGCGAGAAAATGTTTGGCGAGGAGAGGAACGTCTTCACCGCGCTCCCGAAGCGGGGGCAGATACAGTGCAATAACGTTGATGCGGTAGTACAGGTCTTCGCGGAATTGTCCTTTGCGAACGAGCTCCTCCAGGTTCTTGTTCGTGGCCGCTATAATGCGCACATCCACCTTGATGGATTGCACCCCGCCGACCCTGGTGAACTCTCGTTCTTGTAACACGCGCAACAGCTTGGCTTGCGTCATGGCGCTGAGATCGCCGATCTCGTCGAGGAAGAGCGTCCCACTATTCGCGAGCTCGAACTGTCCGACTCGACGAGCCGTGGCATCCGTAAATGAGCCTTTCTCATGGCCGAACAGCTCACTCTCGATGAGCGTTTCAGGAAGGGCTGCGCAGTTCAGCGCGATGAAGGGACGCTCGCGTCTCCCGCTATTATAGTGGAGCGCCTTGGCGACGAGTTCCTTCCCAGTGCCGCTCTCGCCGGCGATCAGGACAGTCGTGCGGCTGTCGGCGACTTGTTCAATCTTGGTGTAGATATCTTGCATCGCTGGACTCTTGCCGATCAAGTTATGAAAGGCATAGCGCCGGACGACTTGCGCACGGAGTTGTTTGACCTCCTGTTGGAGTTCCTGATCATTGAGTGCGCGTTCGACGATAATCCGCAACTCCTCTACATCGAAGGGCTTTGAAAGATAGTCGGCCGCGCCGAACTTCATCGCATCGACGGCGGTCTTGACGGATTTTGTTCCCGTCAGCATGATCACCGGCGCCGTACGGCCCTCTGTGCGTATGGTTTGGAGAACCGACAGTCCATCCGTTCCCGGCAGAATGACGTCCAGAAGGACCAGGTGTGGAGCTTCCTTGCGAAATAGTTCAAGCCCTTCCTGGGCATCGGCGGCTTGGATCGTTTCGTAAGTCGGTTCCAGCACCGCTTTTAATGAAGCTCTCACCCGGGCCTCGTCATCGATCAACAGCACTCGTTTTTTCATACGGTGTCCATAGGGTGTCGTCGGCTATGTCGGTAACGCGGGCAGGCTCACGAAGAACGTGGTGCCGACACCGACCGAGCTCTTCACCAAAATTTCCCCATGATGTTCTTGAATAATTTGATGGACGATTGTCAAGCCCAGTCCCGTTCCTTCGTGCTCTCCGCTCTCGTGTTTCGTTGTGAAAAATGGGTCGAAGATGCGTTCGAGATTCGCATCCTGAATTCCCTCACCGGTATCTTCGATTTCGATGTGGGCCCAGGTTTTCCCTCCTGGCTTCACCAGCTTCCGGGTTTGAACGTGTAAACGTCCCCCAGAATTTGCCATCGAGGCCATGGCATTGAGGAGTAGATTGAGCAGAACCTGCTTGATCTGCTGCCGGTCCAGCATGACACGCGGCAGGTCGGGCGCCAACTCTTTTTCAATCTTGATCCCACGGCTATCTGCCTTGACATCAATGAAATACAAGCACGAAGTGACAATATCGTTCAGATCCTCCTCCGTTAGCTTGGGTTCCATGTATCGGGCATAGTCGAGAATTTCCTGAATCAGCCGTTCGATACGATACACATCGTCGAGCACCACTTTGCTGAACTCTTGAATAAACTGAGGATCGTCTTTTCGCTCGGGGGCCAATTGGATAAACGTCTTGATCGACGTAAGAGGGTTTCTGATTTCATGGGCGAAGCCGCCGGCCATCGTCTCAAGGGATTTGAGCCGATCCGTTCTTTTTATGAGGGTGTGCGAACGGTGGAGGTCTTCATACAGCACGATGGTGTCTAAGGCATTTGTGGCGATTTGTGCCAGGGAAGCCAACACGGAGTTTGTCAGTGTATTATCCCCAGTCAAGGGTTTCGTCGTGCCAAGGAGTGATAACGCGATCAGACGGCCTTTGTTGAGGTGAGGCACGATGCGTGTTGCCTGCATGGCTTCCATGGCCTCGCGTGCACCGGCTTCGTATTCAGTCCCTTGGAAATCTGCAGTCGAGTCGCTTTGCGTCATGATCTGGTTGGTCACGAATAGGTGGCGGGCCAGAGGATGGTTCACCGCTAACATTGTTGGAAGCATGAAGGCAACAGGTCCGATCATACTGATTCGGCGATAGCATTCGTGTTCGCGATCAAGCAAAAACAGCGCTCCGTGGGTCATCGAATCTACACGACACAGTTCTTCCATAATACGGGTGCCGAGTGTTGTGATGTCGGTCATCGATCCCACGTCGGCCGCAAACCGGGTGACGTTGTTCAATAATTCACTGGGCAAATGCGCCAACATATCCGTATTTGGTGGTCGTGATGTCATAACAAATAGAGGATGGAGGGATGCCCTGTGACCCACCAGAGGACACGCAGATAGTGCACGAAACGTTAAGTGTTCAAAGATGTACGGGTGGCAGTATACACGGGTGAGACATGTTCAGCTAGCGGATTTACCTTTTTCGATGACGACCAAAAGAGCATGCCCATCAAGAGCCGAAAGGATATGAGGTGCGAGGATGCCTGATTGCCGGAGGAACGAGGACAGTGAGGACCGATCGAAGGTGTGGAGCAATCCATGCCGAATGGCTTCACGCAGGCGTGCCAGGTAGTGCAGGACGATTTGGGCTTGGCTACTGAATTCATCTTGATTTGCTCTGCGAAGATGCCGCCGATAGAGCACTGAAAGATCAGTGTTAGGATGGAAAACCGTGAAGACCAGGCGCCCCTGTGGCCGGAGGATGCGGTAGAGTTCCCGAATGGTGGCCAGTGGTGAGGGGACGAATGGGAGTGTCAGATTGCAGACGATGCGATAAACAGACTCGTTCTTGAACGGAACGCACTGCGTCCAATCTGTATGGATCCATTCGGCGGTGAGAGGTGGGTGGCTGGTGAGGGTGCCAGCGAAATCGCTGTCAAGTTCCCGATGCAAGGTATGAAGACTCTGTCGAGCCTGCATCAACGAGTCTTGAGAATGTTCAAGACCGATCACCCGAACCGGACGGTCTGGACTCCATCCACGCTGTCGTGCCCGGTAGGCCTGATTGACCATCGTGGCTCGAACTAAATCACCATGTCCGACTCCCACATCAACCATCCGGATGCCTGGTTCAAGCGGGCTGACTAGCCGATAGAGATCATCAAGGAGCTTCCAGTGCTCGTGGAGATTTCCGAGTTGAGGAAGCTGCAGATGCGCGATCCGTAAGACCTCACGCGAGATCTGCGACAGATTGTGACGAAGACGCATACGCTCCAACTCGATGCGCTGTTGACGGGCTAAGGTGCGATGGCTGCCTGCCCAGAATTCATCTGGAACGGTCGGCAGCGAGACGGTTGCGGAAATTTCCTCCAGAAGTTGTCGGAATGCCGGGGGAGGATTATTGAGTGGAAGATCCTGGCCAAACAGCGATGTAGTAACTGTTGCTAGGCGGGTATGGGCCCCTAGGGCAGTAAGAAAAGTCTGAGGAAGGTCAGCCGGAGGCAATGGTCCGAGCGGGCTACTGGGAGTCGTAAGAATGGCGGACGGAGAGCGAAGGAGGCGTAGATCCGCAATTGTGGAGGCCAGATCTGAGAAATGCCCTGCAACGATATCGCCGACAAAGCGATCGATATTGACGTTGAGCCCCAGTAGATTTGCGATGCCTCGTCGAAGTCCATACTTGTAGTCGGCCACGAGGTCATGCCCATGCACCGTCATGAGCATAGCCTGAATATCAACAACCGGATTGATTAAGAGGAGCAGGTCAAACGGACGGGATTGTACCGCCATTTTGAGCGCGACGCGTGCGGTCATGTCGCTCGCAATGACAATCAGAGGAGCGGTTGGCCAGGTATGTTGCACAAACTCTACAACCTTGAGGAGGTCGGCTTGCATGCTCCTTAAGGTCGTTTGTTGCAGTTCACCGTCGCTCAGCCCTACGTGATTGGTGTGATCGTAACGCAGGACGCGGATCCGGTGGTGCGCCAAGTAGTATGACAAGGTTGTCGCATCCAATGCGGTCTGGCCATAACCGGGAGCGATGATGACGACCGGTGTGTTTGGTGGAAGCGATTGAAGGTGGTCATCGGTGATCATAATCGCCTGACCGCGTGGATTCCGGCACTCGCGTGGAATGCTGACGACCATGGCCTGCTGCGAGGTCGGTTCCAACTCACTCGGGGATGTCAAATGTTGTCGGACGATTCGGTTAACTTCGCGCTCAGCGTATGGTGTTAGGCCCCAAAAACGGATGCCAACCCGAATGGCAGGATCGGAGCTTTGGTGACGAAAGTCATTGGTTGCTGTGGGATCTGGAGACGACCAGATGATCCGCGCAGCTAGTGCAGAATCCGGTGCGCCGGGCTCATGGGTCCCCGGGTGGCCCTGGATCTGTGTGGCGGTGAAGTGCAGTGTCGCGAGGCCACTCAGGAGTTCAGGGCGAGCCTTGAGGTGAAGGCAGGCACCGTCCCGGCTGAAATTCATCGCCAGCGCCGCCAGATGGTGAGGGCGGTCGGTATGATCCATCAAATCGAGCATGACTGGAAGTGTCACGCCCACTCGAACCGCTTCGCGCAGGTCGTACTCTTCCCATTCGCTTGGTATTTGGGAGGGTGTGGAAGTCGATTGAACCTGCGGGTCTGCTGCAAGCAAGACCTCAAGGCTGAATGGCAAGGTTTGATCCCGTGCAGCTTGGATCAAGGATGCCAAGACAACAGACTCTTCACGCTTGGGCACATCAAAGGCGATGACGAGATGGGAGATTGGCGTCCCCGAAGAGAGCCAGGTAGGCCGGCCCTGGGCCTCACCGTGTAGTTCGAGTATCCCCACAGCCGTCTTTAGGACCACATAGGCATCTTGTGTTGCAACAATAGGGAAATCGCCTGGGAGTGCGATACAAGTGCCGCCGAGGCTGAGGTTGGAGATGGTACCCTCCCACATTGCTGATCCGACAGTGACCGTGGCAGGCAGGGTTGTTGGGATCCGAGGGGATCGGCGTCGTTCCTGTTGTGGCGCTGCCGGAATAGGTGCCATCGTGGCACTCGTATCTGGAGTGAATGCGGAGGGTGGGGCAGAGACGGTAATCTGGTGCGGGAGCGGTTCTGAGGAAGGTGGGAAGGTGACCGGGAGACGGAGGATAATACGAAGGGGGCCCTGCATTGGCGCTGACACATCCAGCGTGCCACCAAGTTGGCGAACGAGTTGATACGACTCGAGGAGATCTGTCGTCGGAGGTGAAGTAGCCGGGGATCTTGCCGACCATGCCACATCTGATTCGAGCAGCTCGATACCGGTTTCTGTAGGCGGGGGAAGGGGAAATAGCGTCGGGATATCTGCTGAGGTGGAGGAGGGTCCAAGTGTGTGCGTGCTCAGAATGAGCCGATGTGCACGGCCGACCGTCAACAAGAAAGACTGTGCGTAGTTCAGGAGTTGTTGCACAAGCTTTGTGACCTGTTCACGATCGCCGACAAGAGGGGAGGGGTGCAGGGAGAACTGCCGCAGGATGCCTGCATCATCCTGAGTTGCATGTGCCAGCACGTCGTCAACGACGTCGTTGATCGTATGTCCTAGGGCATCGGCTCTACCGTGAAAGGCCTGCGTCAGTTCTGCTCCGAGTTCCGTTGCTTTTGCGGCGTGGCGAGTAAGTGTTTCGACTTGGTCATCCAGACGTGCGTCGCGAATGGTCGTGAGGAGTTGCTGAGACTGTGTCAGCACTGAGGCCAGTGGGTCGTGCAGTTGCTGGGATAACAGCGTGACTTGTCGGGCCAGGTCGAGCAATAGATCCGTACGCCGAAGTTGTTGGCGAAGTTGATGGATTGTGGAATCTTGTTGTTTGGATTGGGAGACGTCTCGGATCAGTCCCACCGTGCCGAGAAATCGATGAAGAGGGTCGTAGAGCCCTCTGGCGTTGACTTCAGCCATGAGGGTGGGCGGCCCACTGGTCTGCGTCGGTTTCCCTCGTAAGGTCAATTCAACGCGACTGGTGCCTCGCGCTCCGGAGCGACGTTCGTTAAGCCGATATCGAGCTACTGACTCCTGGTCGGGAGGAACGAGGATTGTGTAGGGCAGTCCGATGAGTTCATCGGGCACGTACCCCAACAGTGTAACGATGGCGGGACTGACTGTGACAAAATTGCCCGTGGCATCCAGTTCATAAACGACGTCACTGAGTGTTTCGATGAATAGACGGTGGCGATCGAGTACTCGGTCCAATGACACTCTCAGGTGATGCGTCTCAAGGGCTTGCCTCGCACAGAAGAGGAGTTCGGTGAGAAAGGCTGGTGATTGCTTGGAAAGGAAAAAATCCACGTCGGCTTGGAGTGCCTGAAGTGCTGAAGCTGAATCATTGCGATCGCTAAGCAGGATACTCACCGCATACGGTACCTGACGTTTGAGTTCCGCAGGTAGAGATGTGTGGTCCCCGGTGATGCACTGTTCGTCAATGAGGATGAGACTCCAGTCCTTCGGCGAGGTCCATGCACTAGCTTCTCCGGCTGAATAGGCGACATCCACGCGGCAGCCAGAAAAGAATCCACGCAGGCTGATGGTGACGAGTTTGATAGATTCAGCGTGTTCGCTGATAATCAGGATGGTAACCGGCTCACTCAATGGCATCAAGATATCCCTGTGTTTCTGGGGAATCCGAGCAAGCCCAGGCCCAGAGCAACATCACAAGGTTCGCCGTCGCACGATCTGCAGCACACGAGCCCATACGCTTCGATAACAAACGATTCAAGCACGCGTATGAGGATGCGTGATGTGAATAGCATAGGCGGGGGCGAGAAACCCAGTCTCCATACGATTGGACCGGCTATTTCTTTGGTAGGGGGAGGGTTACTGACTTCTGACGGACGAACAAATTTGAACGGAGTCGATGTGGGGATGACAAGAAGGAAGATGTGATACCCACCGCGGATTTATGCGGTGGGTATTAAGACGTGTGTAGGGGCGCTAGTTGCTGGCGAGCGGCGGCGGGGCAGTCGACGGACAGGGGCCTGGGGTCATGTACAACAAATAGTTGCCCATCCCATGTTGGGGTTCGTGCTTCTGTAACGGATGGTGATGGACCATCACCATTTCGTAGTTATCCGCCTTCGTCACCGGAAACCCCTGCCGATCCTGATAGACTTGGTGGGGGCGAAACTCGAGAAAGGTCCCGTCCGAGGCGACGTCGGGTACCGTCCGCAGCAGCGTCTGTTTCTTCGTCGTATTGTCCAGCCCGATCATGAGCAGTTCGTCATGCCCATGCGGAT
>DATDFW010000452.1:0-7485 GCA_036522375.1 Nitrospiraceae bacterium | reverse complement strand
CGTCAGCCACATCGATCATGGCTTCCCAGCCGCTCTTCATCTCCTCCGCCGTAAAGGGGCTGAGAAAGCGGGACCCGCGCGGCTCAACGACGAGTGACCCCAGCATGCCCAGAGAATACTGATCCCTGCTCGCATGGCTGTGGAACGCCCTTCCGCCTACCTGTATATCAATGGGAATGTACCATTCGAATTCGCCGCTCTTCCCGGCCGGCACCAGCGCATCCGGGTTATTGGCCGTCGCCGGCTTACCCGTGCTGGCGACCAGCATCTGCGATCCGTTCACAATCATGTTGGTCGGTTCATCCGCAATCTGGTTTCGCAACGTGATCCGGAGACAGTCTCCTTGGTTTGCTCGGATAACCAGCGGTTGGATCAGATCGCCCTGCAGACCATTCGAGACCGCGCCCCCGGCAAACGTCGGATCGTCGCTGTCCCGTGCCGCTCGGTTCTTCTCTTCTTCCGCACGGATCCCGGCGACGTTCCCGGTCAGCGCATACATGAAGCCGGGATAGAAGTCCCCGAACCGATTGACCGTAATCTCGACATTGATGGCCGAAATGTCGTAGGCCCGGACCGGCGCTTGAGCCGGACAGCGAGCGCCTTGCGATACCTTCACCTTATCCATATCCTCCGCGACCAGAAGCACACCTTGCTGCATGGCATGGGCGCCGGCGCCCTGAAACAGCCCCTTGGTCTTTACTTCCCTTTCGATCTGCTCGATGGCTTTCGCCATCTTGTCTTGCAGCATCGGTCCTGCCTGGGCGTGCACCGGCATTGCAAGTGGAGAAGCGTGCCCTTGATGGGACTTTTCCTCTATGCCGGCCGCAAACAGCCATGGTGTGGCAACCAGACTGCCGGCCAGCAGGACGCTCTGCAGTATCAGCGCCAACCCAGTACGGTGTCGCCTGCGCGGTAGTTGAAACCCATTGCCCCTTATCATACGGCCTCCCCTGTTATGCCCGCCTCACCAGGTGGGTAGTTGATCTGGATTACGCTGTCAGCCACCAGTTTTTCAGCTCTCAGCCAAGATTTGAGTCTTCCGGTTCTTGCTGACTGCTGAGAGCTGACGTCTTCTTTGCTTCTCTCGGCCTTTGTATAAGAGCTGGTGAAGGTTTCCTCCTTGCGGAGAAGAGGGGATTCGGAGGCCGGTCCAAAACCACCCAGTCCTCCACCAGCGGTATCACACATGCGCAACTTGCATGCCTGGTGAAGACAAGGACAGGAATGGGCCAGGTATCCCGCGCCAGCGCTCACGATTCGCTTCTGACGATCGCGCGAAACTATGGAGTGCGTTGGTCAAACTTCCACAAGGCTAGACAGTCATGAGCCGGCTCAAATGACAAGCGATGGAAATTCAATTGGATGGATTGTCTAATATCTTGGACAACAACCATGGGGACATGGGGCAGAAACGGGCAGATCCCGGAACCTGAACATGAACATCACACGTGGGAAGAGGATGGGCAGCATGAGTAGGAAGGATAGCCAAACGAAACTACTTGCGCGGGACGGACCAGGAATTCAAACTGCCTGCATCCCGTCTATTTCGCTGTCTCGCGGGGTTCACGCGTCACACATCCCATAGATGCGGAGCTTGTTATAGAGGCTGGCGCGGCTAATCTTGAGAAGCTTGGCGGCCTGTACACGATTGCGTCCTGTTTGCTGAAGCGCCTGAAGAATCCGCACACGTTCCGCCTTGCGGGTGACCTCACGCGCAACAGAACGGAGACCATGTCCCACCGGCTCCGATCCCATCGCCACGAAGTCAGTGCAACGGAGTTCGGGACCGGTGGAGGTGACGACCAGCCGCTCAATATAATGTTGCAGCTCCCGAACATTGCCAGGCCATGAGGCCTGGATGAACATCTCCATCGCAGCCGGCGATATCCCCCGAATCGGCTGCTGATGGCGTTTGCAGGCCGATGCGACGAAGTGCTGTACCAGGAGCGGGATGTCTTCCTGCCGCTCACGGAGCGCGGGAAGAACTAACGGTAGCACTGCGAGCCGATAGTAGAGATCTTGCCGAAACGTCTTGGCTTTCACAAGGTCGACGAGATCCTTGTTCGTTGCCGAAATGACCCGCACGTCAATCTTGATCGATTGATTCCCCCCGACCCGCTTGATCTCTCCTTCCTGAAGAACTCGCAGCAACTTCGCCTGAAACCTCTCGGTCGTGTCGGCAATCTCATCCAGGAAGATGGTTCCGCCATCTGCCTCTTCGAAAAGTCCGCGTTTGGAGACATGCGCGCCTGTGAAGGCTCCCTTCACATGTCCGAACAACTCACTCTCTAACAGCGTGTCCGGCAGCGAACCACAATCGACGATGACAAATGGTTTAGTCCGCCGATAGCTGGTGCGGTGAATCGTGTTGGCCACCAGTTCCTTGCCGGTGCCGCTTTCCCCTTGAATCAATACGGTTGCGGAACTGTCCGCCACGAGTTGGATCATGTCGAGGACTTCTCTCATCGGCGCACTCGTGCCGATGAGTTCATCCGGCTTCGATGGGTATCTCACCTCCATACCCTGCTGCGCAGGTTTCGGCGACACCTTGAATATCACCATCACGGATTTGACTTCACCGCTGCTTGACACAAGCGGAAAAGCCTGATGCATCCCACAGGCCGTATTACCCCATCCGGGAGAACAGGTCACGGCCCCGACGTCCGGTGATTCATATAGCTTCGTCGCCGGACAGATGCAACAGGGATCACTCCTGTGCGCAAAGGCCTGATAGCACTTCGACGAATGGCTGGACAATCGGGATGCGTTTCCAGACCAGGCGGACTCATTCGCATAAATCACATTGAACTCTGGATCCAACACGGCCACTCGATCAGAGAATCCACCGGCCAATTGCTTGATGGCTTCCAGTCGAGCGGCAAGAATGGGATCTGTCAAGCGGGAGACTATAGGCAATTCGTTCTGAGATCCGGCCATCTCATGCCTTTCACTCGTGTTTAGGGTCTAGTCCTTACAAGGTCTCTGTCGGTTTCCCTTTCAATACCGGGCCTAAGAGACGCCGTACGGCTCCTTTGAGTTCGCTGAGGCGAACGGGCTTATCGAAGTAGGCTTCGACACCGATAGCCAACGCATCGGCTTTTGTCCGAGGATCTCCAAATGAGGTGATCAGCACCATCGGCACACCTGGGGCAAAGGTCCGAAGCCTGGCGATGTAGTCCAACCCTCCGGCGGGCATCCGAAGGTCCGTGAGGATCAATGAGGGGCGAGCATCAAGCACCGACCGCAGGGCTTCATCCCCGTCAGCCGCTTCTCGGATGAATACACCCAGATCGGTCAGCTCATCGCACAGGAGGCTCCGCATCTCATGATCGTCTTCGGCAATAAGCACCACCGCTCGATTCTTCCCCTTGACCATCCCTACCCCCTGCATCAGAGTCTCCTTTCACGGTCTTTTGGCAATACTCCATGCACAACCCGTGCAAGCCGATCCTTTCCTCTAACGGTAAGCGATGGTTTCCAAAACCGAGCTAACTTGTTTAGATTTTCTCGAAATGCGCAGAGTATTAGAAAGGAAGATACCAACGCCTGATGAATATGGCGACAGGTGTCATCGTGCGTCTGTTGCAGATTGCGACAGACGACCGTCCACTTGGGGAGCGAATGCCTGAGAGAGACTGTGGTTGTGCATTAGGAGTTAGCTATGCCCGGAGTTTTGTCAAGAGGGAGGCGGATCCAAAACGTCGTACCTTTGTCGACGACACTCTCCACATCGATGGTCCCGCCGTGTTCTTCGATGATCCCTTTCACAACCGTAAGGCCTAGGCCGGTTCCCTTCCCAAAATCTTTGGTCGTGAAAAATGGCTCGAATACCTTCAAACGGATCTCTTCCGGCATCCCATGGCCGGTATCGGACAGGCCGAGGCAGACGTAATTGCCCTCACGAGCGAGGCTCAGCTTGAGCCGCCCTCCTTCCGGCATGGCATGGATACTATTCATCACAATATTGATGAGCACTTGGATAAGTTGGTCCCGATCGGCACGGACAGGAGGCAGTGACGATTCAATCGTTTTGTCAATCGTGATACAACTTTGAGCAATCCGTTCTTGAAACATCTCCAGAGCATCGTCCACGATCTCACTGAGATAGACGGTCCCCCACTCCGGTGTCCTCCGCCGGGCAAATGCAAGAAGTTGTTTCATCACCTTCGTGATTCGCTCAACCTGCGTGATGATCGTAGTCAGGCTCTTCTTCATCCCTTCATCTGAGGCACGCTGGAGCAAATACTCCGCTCGACCGAGGATCACGTTCATCGGTGTACCGATTTCATGCGCCATGCCGGACGCCAGTGTGCCCAACTCCGCCAATCGCTCAGCCCGTCGGAGTTGCATTTCCAGACGTTTGCGCTCCGAAATATCCACGATCGACGCCAACACCCTTATTCCCTTGGCCGTCTGAATAGGGGTGAGCCCGATTTCAACGGGAAATTCACTTCCGTCCTTCTGTATCCCAAACAAGTCTCGTCCTTCCCCCATCGCTCGTGCCTGGGGAGTCTTCACAAACCCAGCACGGTGCTGCTGGTGGTGAGACCGTACCGATGCTGGAACGAGGACCTCCACCGACTGGCCAAGCAACTCTTCCCTCTCATAGCCGAACTGGTGAAGTACGGAGGTATTCACCATCACAATCATTCCATACTCGTCAACGAGCAGCATGCCATTGGGAGCGGCCTCCACAATGAGACGCCACATTTGCTCGCTCTCAAACGAATCCTGGCTCATCCTGGCGTCTGTCCTTCGATCTCACCGAGCTTCCGATAGAGCGTTTTCCGATCGATTCCAAGAATGTGGGCCGCCTGATACTTATTCCCGCCGGTCTTTTCGAGGATTTTGAGTATATATTCCTTCTCGACTTCATCCAGCGGCAGGGTCCGTTCTGCCGCATCATCGAGCACGCGTCGCTCGCCACGAGTCCCCTGAATCGGTGATGGGAGATCGTCCGGAACGATCTGCTCGCTTCGGCTGAGGGTAACGGCCCGCTCGATCACATTTTCTAATTCCCGTACGTTGCCAGGCCAGACATAATTCACCAACATCGCCAATGCCGACTCGCTTACACTCTGTATCTGTTTCCCCCGCGACTCTGCATACTTCTTCATGAACCCATTCACGAGCAGCGGAATATCTTCTCGGCGCTCCCGCAAGGGAGGGAGGCGCAGTTCAATGACATTGAGCCGGTAATACAAGTCTTCCCGGAAACGCTTCGCCTTAACCTCTTCCGACAGGTTGAGATTTGTCGCCGCAATGATGCGCACATCGACGGCGATAGGTCTGTTGGCACCCACGCGACGAATTTCTTTCTCCTGGATCGCGCGCAAGATCTTGGCCTGCAACATCAATGGCAGTTCGCTGATCTCGTCGAGGAACAGCGTGCCCTTCTGCGCCTCTTCAAAGAGGCCCCGTTTATCCACCTTCGCATCCGTAAAGGCACCCCGCATATGGCCGAACAGTTCGCTTTCGAGCAGCGGTTCAGGAATGGCGGCACAATTGACGGGAATAAACGGTGCATCCTGGCGATCGCTGTTGTAATGGATCGCCTTGGCTACCAATTCCTTGCCGGTTCCGCTCTCGCCGGTGATCAAGAGATTCGTCGGACTGTCGGCCACGCGCCGGATCAGATCGAATATCTCCTGCATCGGTTTACTCTTGCCGATGATCTGATGGAAGCTGTACTCCTTGCGGACCTCGCGCCGGAGCCTGTTCACTTCACGTCGTAACGCCGCTTCGCGGATGGATCGTTCCACGACGCGAACCAACTCTTCGTTGTTCACTGGTTTTATCAAGTAGTCGCTGGCACCCCGCTTCATCGCATCGACCGCAGTGTCTACTGATCCAAAGGCTGTCATGAGAATGACTCCGATATCCGGATAGAGACGCCTGATCTCCACCAACAATTCCGTCCCGGACATCCCTTTCATTCGTAAATCCGTCAGCACGACGGCGTGGTCTTGCTCGGTCAAGCGCTTCAAAGCCTCTTGTCCACTCCCGGCCATCGTGACCTGATGCCCCCGGCCCTTGAGCACATCATAGATAAGCTCTCGCATTTCTGCATCGTCGTCGACGACGAGAATGGCACCCCACTCTTCAGTCATGCCGCACTCCTTCTTCAATCAGAATGCTGAAAAGTCCCGCCTGCATTGTAGTGCTCCAGGCTACTTGCGACCGAGCGTTGGAGGCGAGCCTTTTACTCCGGACATAGTCAAGACCGGTTTGGCGCGAAAAGCCACAGGCATGCCCTCTCTTGGGGAAGAACGCATCAATATTTACTCTATTATAGTGATTTCGGCCGACCAATGGGCATTGATCTGCAAAGGTGGAACCACCGTATGGTATGGAACAACTGCGGATTGCCGTTTGCCGGACAGCATGAGCAATTGCGGCATATTGGCATGAGACACTGGCGTGTGCCTATTTGACCTTTGAAAGATCGGCGGAGATTCTCGCCTCTTGTCCGTCTTGAAGATTCACGACAAAAACAGACGCGGCAGTAGGATCAAATGTTTCATACGCAAACAAGGCGGTAAAACGCGATCGGTAGGTCGGGCCGCTGCCCTCATTTTTTCGACCACGTTCGGCTTTTCCAACATCGATAGGCTTGATCTTCTTGGAGCCCTGTTGCAACTCGATCAAGGCACCTTCGGCAAAATATTCGTCATCGCCACACAACTGAACTTCGATTTCCATATTGGGCATATCCACGACTTTCCTGATGAACTCCTCGGGCATACGCACATCCATCTTCCGTTTCTTAGATTCCGCTGCCTCCTGCCGACCAAAGGCTTCAAGACGATAGCGTTTGGTCCGAAGAATGGCACTGGCTCCGCAGGGATCTTTCTCTGGATCGGCTCCCACACGCGTGACCATGGAGGCCTGCTGGAGGACTTTCTTCACTTCCTCCGGCGTGTTGGCCTTCTCCATCGGTACCCGCCCGGCTTCCAAGGCCTTTTGCGCCTCTGCAACTGAAAGGTTCACATCGATGGCCAAGACCGGCTGGAGACCAATGATCGTCAGCATGCCCACGACCACCCAGCCGATGACACCGCCACTTCGCGCCACCGATGTCAGGCATCCCATGCTCATCATCAGTTCTTCCTTCTACGACGCGACGAACGTTGGGGCGGCATTGTACGAAAACCCCTACCCCTTTGCAATAATCACCCGGGGAAGCGAGCCCAGTTGGCATAGGGCTTGGAGACATAAAGTTGGTCGAGATCGATCGGTACTTTCATGCCCGCTTGTATGAGCAGCCGAACGACTAGGCGGAGCGGCAACCCGACCACGGTCGGGAAATCCCCGTGAATGGAATCAACCAAGTCGCCACCCTGACCTTGAATCGAATAGGCGCCGGCCTTGCCGAGACTTTCTCCCGTCGCCAGATAACGTTCATGCACTCGTTCATTGAACGGCTTCATCCGAACGACAGCAGTGGACAAGCCAACGACGTCTATCCCGCGGGCTGAACAGACC
>DATDFW010000451.1:0-2710 GCA_036522375.1 Nitrospiraceae bacterium | reverse complement strand
TGTCGTTTAGGCGAGATGTGAGCGGGATGGGCGCGCTTCGCTGGTGGCGGGAGCGCTGTCTTGAATGGTGTTATGCCCGTTCTGAGGCCGGAAAAATGGGCGATCAGATGTATCTGAATGATTGGCCGACCAGATTCAAGGGTGTCGTAGAGTTACAGCATCAGGGTGGGGGAGTCGGGCCCTGGAACCATGATCAATACGTATTCAGGACGGAAGGCCAAGGGCATGTGGTCGTGGATAATCTCCCTATCATTTTTTATCATTTTCACTCGTGTACATTCGTCACGCCTGACATGGTCTTGCCGGTGAAGCACCCGCATTATCCGCTCCCACTTTCAGCTCTTCAGTACTGTTTCATTCCCTATGTCAGAGCGCTGGAAGAGGCTGCAATAGCGGTACAGGCCATTGTTCCTGACTTTAACGATGGACGCCACACGAGCGAACCTGTCACTGCTGCACACACCTTCTTCGCTAAACATACACATGTCGCTCAACTTGATGCCATGAAGCTGCCTCAGACCCGCCTGCGATTGAACGAAGACTGGGACCTGTACTGTTCTGCACAAGTGATCCACGACAGGAAAAGCGTGCAGTCTGGACAGGGAAGTAGGTTTGCGAGTGAACCCGCAGCGCGAAAGACTAGTCCTCGGACGATCACTCCGCCACCACCACTTCAAGGACTGCTTGAGATTGCTCAGGATCTCGCCCTTCTTGCACGGCAGTTATCCAATATAGGAAACGACAGCAGGAAACTCGGAAACATCGTCGCCGGTTGGCAGAAGGACTTGTTGGCCCGCAGGCCCGATTCATCGGTCTGCAAGTTGATCGGCACGTTACATCCCGTCTGCGTGGCCATGCTTCCGTCCCGCTTGAAACTCGCTTTGGGGTACATCGAGCCGCAACTCCAGAACATACTGGACTGGCTCACTGCTTCAAAGGAAACGACGAATCTTACGTATGACCTCACAGCCCTCAACAAGGGGCATCTCCAGTGGTTCATTACTCTCGTGACGGGGACACCCGGCGCGACCATCTCACGCTATTTCCAAGAGCTGGAGCAAGACGAACGGCTCACAACACACGTACGCCGGCTGACCTTGGCGAGCGAGCAGCGCTTTACTGCCGACGAGATCCCTCGCTACGGCAGACGGCTTGGGTGGTATGCCATTGTCCGCGCCATGAAACCGAAAGTCATTATTGAGACAGGAGTCGATAAAGGGCTTGGCACCTGCGTGCTGGCTGCTGCCATGATGAAGAATCAGGCCGAAGGTTTTCCTGGACATGTCTATGCAACGGAGATAGACCCCAGAGGCGGTTTCTTGCTCCAACCGCCATACACCCAGTTTGCAACGATCTTGTACGGAGACTCTATCCAGACCCTTCAGAAGTTCCCTCACTCGATCGACCTCGCCGTGTGTGATAGCGCACACACAGCTGACTATGAACGAGGGGAGTATGAGGCCATACGAAACAAGCTGCAAAACGTGGCGCTGGTGATCAGCGATAATGCTCATGTGACACATGAACTTTCTGACTTTGCGGCCGCTACTGGAAGGCAGTTTCTGTTCTTTCAGGAGAAACCAGCATCTCATTTCTATCCTGGCGCCGGTATCGGAATCGCATTTCATGGATCACATAACGTGACATCTGCGAGTGACGGATTACAGCAAAGCACTCTTGCGACGAAGGTTGAGCCAACGCACGTTCCACATTGCGATCAAGAGGAGGATCGCCACGTGCAACGGCTGGAACGACGACAAAGCTCTGATCTCATGCCTTCGCAACACCCCTTGGTATCGGTCATCGTTTCCTCTTACAACGCCGAGGCATTCATGGCCGAATGCCTCGAAGACCTTGAGCGGCAAAGCCTCATCGATCACATGGAAATCATCATCGTCGATGCAGCGTCCCCCCAGAATGAACGGGTGGTCATCGACACGTTTCAGCAGCGATACCACAATATCCTGTATCTCCGCACCCCGAAGCGTATCGGCGTGTATGCCGCCTGGAATATGGCCTTGAAGCTCGCGACCGGCAAGTATGTGACGCCGTTCAGTACCAACGATCGGCTCCGTCCCGACGCGTACGAAATCCTGGCACGAACGCTCGATGAACACCCAGAGGTGGCTCTGGTCTATGGGGATACCTATGTGACGAGAACTCCGCATCAGACCTTTGAACAGCATCAACGCGAGGGGATCTGGCAATGGCCGGCGTACAGCTATAGCGATCTGCAGCGACGTTGTCTGGTAGGTCCGCATCCCATGTGGCGTCGCTCCGTCCACCAGGATGTCGGTTTCTTCGACGAAAGCTATGTGGCACTGGGAGACCAGGACTTTTGGCTCAGGCTAGGTGCCACGCGCCAGTTGCTCCACATTCCTGAAGTCACCGGACTCTATTGGCGCTCCTCAGATGGTTTATCCAATAGACCGGAAATTGCCAACCCTGAAGAAGCACGACTGCGGGCGAAATATGGTCATGACAAAGCCTATGTATCACTAACTTCGGCTGCGTACTTCGACTGTTCCATTATCATTCCGGTGTGTAATAAGCGGGAGCTGACAGAGCAGTGTTTAACAGAGCTGGCCAGGGTCACGTCCGGCATCTCCTACGAAGTCATTGTCGTGGACAACCATTCGACTGACGATACCGCACATTTCCTCGAACAGCTGAGCGGCGATATTCAGGTCATCCGAAACAGCGAGAACCT
>DATDFW010000450.1:0-11744 GCA_036522375.1 Nitrospiraceae bacterium | reverse complement strand
AGAGTCCTTCATAATATGCCAGTTCGATCGCTTGCTGTTGTGCCTGCGGTAATCCGGCCACTGCTGCCTCGACCGCTGTTCGCAGTTCCTGATCGGCCTGCGTCTCAAAAGGGCTTGGACCCAGGTCGGCTACCTGCGCGGCATTTCCTGTTTCCAGAGAACTCGTAGCACGATAACCTCGTGTGGCCCTGGCCCGTAGCCGATCGATGGCCCGACTCTTGGTGAGAGTGACCAACCATGCGATCGGGGTTCCACGTCCGACGTCATAGCGGGATACTTTCCTCCAGATTTCCAAATAGACATCCTGCAACAGCTCCGCAGCCTCCTCGTGATTGCCCAAGATCCTCACCGCCAACGTGAACAGAAGCGTACTCGAATGGTCATACAGCTGGCTGTATGCCTGCTGATCGCCTTTGACAATACGAGCGAGCAATGTTGGATCGATCGTTGAGGTGGCGAGTCGTGAGGCTTTATCCATACGAGAACGAGCTGCGAGGAAACGTCGGCGTCAATTCTTGTCCGCCACGACTATAGCATTCTACGGAGAGAACGGGCAAAAGGATGTGTGTTTCAAGTCGTAAGTGCGTATCCACGGTGTTAGTGCTGGTCCGATGGTATGGAGATGGGGAGATCTTGCAAGTGCTTGGTGCAGCACCGAACCTCATTTCGAGGCGGTGTGAGCGCCATCGAAGATGTCCCGAACGAATGGCTCCAGACCGGCCTGTTGGAGACATTGACGAAGCAGAAGAAATTTTGTCGTTGGGTCGTATTGCGCCAATTGCCAAGGTCCTAGCCGGACGACAAAACGCGCCGATTTCTGCCCGTTGAGCGCTGCGAGGAGTCTGTCTCTGTGTGGAGTTTTTCGGAGTGTGAACGTGGCGATCGTCGAGTGCGAGGAGAGAGCCCTGAGCGGGGCTGGAGCAAGGACAGCGACCGTGGTTGTCCATCGAAGCAGCCTGGCCAGCATAGGCTGGAAGAATGAGGCTTTCACAAGGGCACGAAGACTCCGGGTGAATAATTGAAGAATGACGGCACGAATGCGACGCGTGAGGCTGGTCGGTTGTGCGGCGGCTGATGCTGGATGCGAGCCTCGCTCGAGGGACATGTAAATACCCTCGCGCAGTACTCCCGTGACTATTCCGATCACAGCGCCTGGCTGAACAATTTCGCAAGCACCCAGCGTCGCGTCGCCACTCGTCGTGAGCGTGCCTTGTGGATCAATGGCATTGATGCGGTGGCAGACGAGCATAGTGTCGTGCCGGAATACTACGATGGCACCGATCGTAAGAGAATCCGGAGGGCTGAGTTCAAGTCTGTCGCCTGGTTGAATTGTCGGCGTCATGCTCCACGAGACGATACGAGGTACGACCATGCTGTTCAGCAAAGGCAATTGAACTGCTGCGGGTAAGTCCCGCGCAGAAAAACGGCCATTCAGGCTGAGGGAAGGTACGAGGTGAATCACGGGGACGTCCTTGCTATCTGGCTCATGATGAGGCGGATAAGCATGCGGGCGATCAAGAGGTTTCCCGCTCGCACCAGTTGCCACCATCTGGTGATCATGATCTGCCGGGGTCGCTTCACACTGTCATCCCCATACCGATAGACCAAGAAGCGCGATGACGGGAAAAGGGTACGACGAAGCCAGGCAAGCCTGCGCCCCGGTGGTTGCGTAATCCACAATAAAAAGTGTCCGAGTTCGGGGAGGGGCTGGGTCGTGACCAATCGTCGGACAAGAAACTCCAGTGTCTTCTCATACATGGTCGAGGGCATGAGTTGCTGGATTATAGAAGACGGAATTCCTATGGTTGGATTCGATAACGTCAGATGGCGCAGGCCATGGTAGAGAGGAATCTTCATATGGTGCCGGATCGCTTCTTCGACAACCGTCGGCCAGTGGGGCGGTTCCTTCTCGATCAGCAACCCGAGATCCGTGAAATAGGAAGGACAGAGCTGACCGCGGTGGACGACCGCGTAGGCGATCAAATAGAGCAACAGGTCATCGGAGGCCAATTGTTTGACCGTCAGCTCCCCAAGTGATCGAGTGCGCGCCCGTCCCCACAGCGCTGCGAGTCCCTCCTTGTCGAGATACCAGAGTTCCGAGATGAGGTCCAGTGAGAGTGTGAATTGAGGCGAGACATAGGCCGGATTTCCGTCGATCTGTTGTGCGAATCCTGCCTCCATCAGCAGTTGATGAATGGCGGGGAGATCTAGTTCATGGACCAACAGATCCACGTCGGTGAGTGGCCTGGTTCCGCGCACTCCATAGAGGCGTGAGAGCAGATCCGCTCCTTTCAGGAGGATACATTCAATACCTCGTCGCTGGAATGCCAGACCGACGACTTCGCACTCATCAAGCAGCCGTTTATTGACCAGGCTGATCTTGGTGTAGGCGTCAGTGAGATCGTCGAGGGTCAGGGAGGGCATGGGTGCGATGCTCCAGTTCAGCCCACTGCTTGAAATGCGGCAGGCAGGAACTCATATTTCCGGTTTCGAGCCAAGCGTGGTTTCGCTTTTGATTACAGTACGGACGGAGTTCACAGGAGGGACACTCATAATGGTGGTTCGGCCGAGCCTCATCCACTGTTGATTTGAGGACTTCCCACCCTTCCTTGACCGTGCCCTTCCGCAGATCATAACGGGGTATGGGGAAGCCGGTGCAGAGGTTCATTTCACCATACGGTGTGATGGCGAAACGGTTACGACCACAGGCGCATTCTATGAAGCGATCAGTAGATGGGCAGACCTCATCAGTTGATGGATTTGTATCGTCACCGAGAGTCTCAAGAATTCGAACTTTATCTACCGGTGACAGCCGAAATGCTAACGGAGTCGGATCACCATCCGTCCGAGGAAAGATTTCGGCACAGTGCTGAAATCTGAAGCCATATTGTTCGACCAGGGCTTTCGCATCATGGACTTCATGGGCATTCACGGTCATAACCGGCATACGTACAGCGGAAACTGGCAGCTGCTTGGTGGCCGCACACTCGAGTCCCTTGAGAAATTGCTTGAAAGAACCGGGAATTCCTGTGACGTGTTCGTAGGTGGCTTGAGTAGCGCCATAAATGGAGAAGCACAATCGTTGAAACTGGAGGCGGTGAAGGCAATCGGCAACGGCGGGTGTGACACGGGTGGCGTTCGAGATCAGCTCCAGTAAAAAGCCCAAATGTTTAGCTCGCTCAAGAATAGCAAAGACGTCTGGTCTGACAAACAGCTCGCCTCCCGTAAAGCAGACCGTCAAGACACCCAGATTCACAAGTTGGTCCAGGATAGCGCATACTTCTTTAGTCGTGAGCTCATGCGGGAGTGATTTGTGCGTAGGATTAGAGCAATGAACACACTTGAGATTGCAGCCGTACGTCAGTTCGAAGATCACCAGCTCGGGTGTCCGGGTGTCATTCACCTTGGGCAACAGGAAATTCTCAAACTGTTCCAGCGATAGATGTCTCATCGGAAGACCATAGAAGACCCGACACCGCTTGCCTTGAGGTAGCCGATAATGTCTAAATTCTTGACGAATTCGAGGTCTACGCATTCAACCTGATTGATCAGATCGTTAAGGAAGGCGAGCGTACCGGCCACTGCGATACGGTCCCAATGCGGGAAGAAACTTTGACGAAGGACACGTTGGGAGATTTCGAGAGAGGAGAGTGGTCGCATGCGGTGGCGATCTATCCCATGGCGAATGCAGTGGAGACGCGTCAGCTGCCCGGACTGGTTCCGGCCAACCCCGTCGGTTCCGACCCAGGGCGTGCCCCAAATACGAACCTGCCCTTTACTTTTCCGAAGGATGATTCGTTCATCGTTTAAGACCGTTGCTCCGCTTCCTGTAAACCAGCGGGCGAGTGTGGATTTGCCCGTTCCGGAATCGCCAGTAAAGATCCAACCGTCCCCTTCTGTGACGACACCGGCAGCATGGAGCAGCATGCCCCCCTCTCGGGCAAGCATGGTTAGGAGGCACACTTCGACCAGCGGATTGAAAATGTGTAAGGGGTTCCAGCTCAGACGAGCAGCGCTCCATTGGCCGCAGATCCACACTTGGAGCTGAGCAAAGTCCGACGAGATCAGCGCGCGACAACGGGGCGCGAGGGTCATCGTATCAAGAGATTCAAAGAAGTATCCGGTGCCTGCTGCATGGAGTGTCCACAGTCCATGCCCGGTATCAAAGAGGAGTTGTTCGTGTTGGATGACAGGGAGTTGAGTCACGACCTTGACGGTCAAGCTCATGTCCACTTGTTGATTGGGATCACCGACGAACGACTGGTACATAGGCACAGGCCACATGGAACAGGCGCAATCATCCTGTTCATCCATGCGAATCGTCATGCCGCCTATTTGAAGAACGATTCTCATGATCCCGCGCTTGAATTACGAGGCGCGAGCCCCGGAATCTGAAATCCCACCAGACGCCGAAGCGTTCTTGCACCCGGTTGATAGGCCTGATTGAACAGGCAAGCATCTGGCGTTGCCACTGCCAATGAGGCTGGGCACACCGATGGAGCAGGCGGTAAGAATCGCCTGTTCAGGGTTCAAGTCCACTTGAAAGATTTGCGGGGGACTGTATGGCCGTTTCTCAGCCATGATGTATTTCCCTCCGTGATGGATAGTTCGATTTTCTCAGGAGCCAGGTTGTGTCACTGCTTTCGGGTTTCTACTCTTTGGGTTCCGCGTAATGGGTGAAGAAGCGGCTTGTGGACAAGCCGCTCTGCACGCGCTAGGGCCACATCGCAATTGTAGGGAATTGGTGCTTCGGCAGAGCCACATTCCCAATGGGCTTCGGATGGTTTTTTTTCACAAAATCGGCGGACGTGGCAGGCTCGGCAGGGCGAATCGCTCTGATACCGACGCGCTCGTATCGCCTGAAAGACCTTGCCGATTGCATCCTTGAGCGAATGGTCTCGGAGGGAGGCACGGTGCTCATACTGCAAGGTACAGGTGCCGAGTTCGCCCCAAGCACTGATGTGAATGGTGTTGGTGGCACAGCCGCATCGGAAGAGACGGTCTGAAGGGGATGAAAGCCAGTCGGAATGGTCTGTGCAAGACTCATCGTCCACGGTACCGTACCTCTCGTCGTCCAACGCTTGGACTTCTTCGGCGGACAGACGATGGTCCAACGGTGAGAGGTCACCGTTCAAACGAGGGGACAGCGCCGTCGCAAAACTGAATTTTTGCCCGAGTGACTCAATGAATTGTTTTATCTGAGGCAGCTCCTCCTTATTCCACTTCATCGCCGTGGTTTTGAAGCAAAACGGAAGGCCGCTGTGTTGTAGTAGGTCCATGCCTCGCATGAACGCTCGAAATGAACCTGGAACCTGTGTGAACTGGTCAAACGTTTTTTCATGGATCGAATGACAGGACACGTCAATGGAGAACGGGGGTGATCGTTTGAGCCGCTCAATGATCGCCTTCGTGAAGAGCGTCCCATTCGAATACAACATCAACAGAAGGCCCTTATGATAGGCATATTCGTAGATATCGAAAAAACGTGGATGCATAAAGATTTCGCCGCCGGTAAGGTTCAACCAGATGATACCGAGATCGCGCATCTCGTCGATGAGACGCAGGATTTCTTCGAAACTCAGTTCTCGCGGAAAACATTCCTTCGCGTTGTAAGGGTCTGTGTAGCAGTGGACGCAATGTAGGTTGCAGCGGTAGGTGAGTTCGAGTTGTGCCTTCACCACGCAGTCTAGTTGCTCCGCCTGTTCGTGGAGTTTGAGGCTGAAATCTTTGTACTCAATCTTGGGGATCGAATGTGTTTCAAGCATGGTTCACTGTAGGGTGGAGCAGCGACTTCATCTCAGGGGTTTTCCTGCGGCAAGCGAAGAAAGGAAGGTGGTGATAGAATCCTTCCTGAAGAGAGCCCTGCCGCAAGTCATACCCCTCATGCCGATTGCCAGAGCAAAGTTGGAGCATCCCGTACGCATCGATATGGAATCTCTGCATGCCGCTCCGGCAGGGCGATGGTTCCGTTTGATCTCGGTGGCAGGATTCTTCCCAGAGATCTTCGTCTTGACGGTTGAGGACGGCTAGCGTCTGAGTGGAGAGGGCGTATTGAAACGGGCCGGCTCCACCGTCGAGTTCATGCCGCATCTCTTCCCCGAGTTTATAGCCGACCGATCCAAGCGAGGCGACGTACTGTTTGATCGGCAGGATCTCATGCTGGTTGAGCGTCATCGCCGTACATTTCAGTGTCAGGGGAATCTGCCGATCGATCAGCAGCCTGATACCGTCGAGACAGCGGTGATGGGACGCCGGGGCTTGGGTGATGCGCTCGAATGTCTCTCTCGTCAGTCCGTGAAGGCTGATCTCGATCCGATGGGGACGTAGCGCCGCGAAACGGTCTGCGACAGCTTCCGTGATCAGTGTGCCATTCGTAAATACCGTCACAAGAAAGCCACGGTGGATCGCGTGCTCATAGATATGAAAGAAATCGGGGCGCATCAATGGCTCGCCGCCGGTCAAGCACAATTCGAGCGTGCCGGCGTCGGCCATTTCGTCCATGATGCGGAGTATGACGGGGGTGGTGAGTTCCTCGCGGATGAAGTCGGGGCGATTGAAACAATCTGTGTAACACATCACGCAATGCAGGTTGCATCGGCAGGTGATTTCCCACTGGCAGGCGATGGGAAACCGCTCGGGTAGGTGATGGAGTCTATCCCGTTGGACCATCGGCAACGGCAACCTCTTCAATGGCATGAATTGAAAGTAGGTCTGCAAAGAGGGTCTCGATATCCCGGTGCAGTTGATCCGTTGTGACGTCGTACTCTCCGCAGAAGGCCGTCATGATGTCTTGCAGTCGCTGTCTGCCGTCAAGGCGATTCCAGATGGCCGCCCCCGTTTCGTTCAAGACATAGATACTGTTCGCTTCTGCGAGGGACCGGCGGATAGGCACGAGAATACATTCTCCCGCTACGTCGCGCTGTACATAATCTGGATGTCTGGCGTAGATGGCGGCCGCATTCATGGAGCAGGAGAATAGCAAATCCCCCAAGACGCTTCCAGAGATATTTATCGCCGAATTCTGCCGGATTTCGACGGTCCATCACACAGAGTTTTATGAGGTCAGGTATCCCTGTTGCGCGAGTGCATCTTCCCGCTCTAAGAGCCCCGTTCAGTAAACTTCCGGAAGTAGTCCCTGTGGCATTATTGCTGTCTACGCCATGCACGCGCGTGAGTCTAGAAAGGTGAGTGGGTGAGAAGCGTATCGGCAAGAGCGTCTGATCACAGATGCATGATCACGGTCCTGACTTGGCGAGGTAGGGGCCGAGAATGGTGGCGGCATCCTGCGCGCCGGAGGACGCCGGCGGCATAAACGCCGGTTGCGGTAATGCTAGCACCTGCCTCAACCCTGGCTCCCAGCGGCCTTCCGTGAAGTCGCGGAGCGACAACTCGACGCCGCGTCCGTAACGATGCAGATAGTCGACCAGCGGCGATTCATCGGCAAAGTTATATCGACGGACGTATACGACCGGCTGATGCAGTGCGACCGCCTCAACAATGGTGCCGTAGCCGGGTTTCGTCATGATGGCATCGACGGAGGCCATCAGGGTTTTGAATGAGAAGGGCAGCGAGTGGGTCGATACGAATGTGGTGCTGCCTGGTAGAACCGGTCCATCGAACAGAAACCGATAGCCCGTGAGTTGCTCGAGATCGGCAATCGGAAGGGAGGTCAGCGGAATACCGCCAAATCCGACGAGGACGGTCCGTTCTGTCGGGGACAGACCAATCACTGAGCCGAGCTGGTCGCGAACCGAAAAGGCCGGCTCGGTGATGGGACCAATCGCATCAAGGCGCTGAAAGACATCGATCTTTGGAGCAGGGGTCATGCACAGGGCCCGATCCGCATGCGCGTAACTCCGCCGAATTGAATCAAGGAGCGCCGACCTGTCGATGTGTGGCGGCGCGACATATTCCGAGAGAATCAGGTCCCAGGTGAAATTCATCAACGCGACGGTGGGAATTCCTGCGGCCTTTCCAGCCTCGATAGCGAGGTAAGGCGTGTCCGCAAGGATCACATTCGGGCGGGCGGCCCTCATCGCCGTCACTTCATGCTGAATCCGATCGGGCCATGTTGTATGAAATCGCTCGTGCTCGCGCCAGGTCGACTCCACATTGATCGACAGAGGGCCATCCTGGATGCAGCCGACGTCCTGCTGCACGGCACTGAGTTCCCAGGGAATCATGAGGCGATCGTTGAAAAAGGGGGCGGGGACGGTGGTTCGCAACAGGACGCGCAGGTCGGGAACGAGACGTCCAAGGGCATTGAGGACCGGCACGACCTGTGCTGCGTGTCCAAACCCGTGTGCGGAAATCGCTGCCCAAATCAGTGGCAAGGCGGGTTCACTCTTACGAGTTAGCTGCTCGAGTGGTCCGATTCCATCGGGGCGATACCGTACAAGAGTTCCAAATCGAACTCCTCGACCAGTTCGTTGAACGCGCCCTTGCCCATGTCGGATCGGACTTCGCTCATCACCAAATCGATCGCAGGGGCGGCATGCTGACCATACTGAGTTACGGCTGTTTCAAGGCGTGTTCTGGCTTCATCGAGATTCATAACGGACTCCCTTGAGTTGTAAGCCTGTTTACCCGAGCGTACGCAGCAACTGCTGCATTTCCGGCACGAGATCACCTCCACCGTTGGATCGGCCCGATAACGCGGCGTCGATGCCGGTCGTGAGGACCGGCTTGGCCGCATCCTTTTTGCCCAGCTTGATAAGCGCGCGGGCCAGAGCCAGATGCGATGCGACGTGGGTTGGGTCTAGCTGCGTGGCGACGGTCAGGTGCTCGACGATCTCTTCGAGAGGTCCGCCTTCCTGAATGAGTTTATTCCCGAGCCCGAAACGGCCGAGAAAGCCTCGCGGGTTTTTGGCGACCATCTCTCTGAACGCATCAAGATCCATAGGGTCCTCGCTCGAAATTGAGTTGCATATTAGCACTATGTGAAATGGGGGGCCAGACCCATCAAGGGTCTCTTTGGCTGAGGCTATCCGTCAAATTGTCGGAGACTGTTATCGCGTAGACGGCTCCAGGTTGGTCGATACCGGATGAACAGGGGTGTGAGAACGTCTCGTTCCTACAGAGACGGTACGAATACCAGACTCCGACGTAGCCGGTTCATCAGCGACATAGAATGTGGTGTCACGGGTAACTTGGTCAAGTAACTGTGTCAGGCAGGCTTCCGTCACTTGTCCTTTGAGTTCGTCGATGAGGTGCTGGCTTGCCGCGAAGAGGTGATAATGTGCGGTGCCGGCAGAGGAAGCCTGATACTGCTTGGTTTGGCCATCCCACCGTTCGACTTCAAGCACCATCTGGGTGCCATAGTCGTAGTCGAGCGTGACAATTGGAGCGAGGAGGAACATGGAGGCCCCAATGACAAATCCACTCCAGGCCGCATTGCCGGCATGGGGCTCTACAGAGTTGTTCATCGTAAGTCGAATCGTCACATGGGGTTGGTTGGTTGCCGGTTGCGTATAGCCTGAGTGGAAGTGCTGGGAAAAAAGTTTTGTGGCTTCGAAGGCGCCGAGGATCTGGTGTTCAAGGGCGATGGACGTGGCCAGTGCGACGCCATTCTGGGTTGTATGAATCGTTTCGAGGAGCAGGGGAACACGCAAATCGCTCGCGACAGTAGTTTGGAGGGACGTCAGCGCGCCTTTTGGTTCAGCGAGGTCGATCCAATGGGAACAGCCGGTTCCAAGGCCTAGGGCCACGACGAGCACTCCACCGATCAATGGTCGTGAAAAAGTTTGTTCCATTATCGTGTCTCCTCCTGATTCAGAAAAAGAATGAGAAGCCTGCAAAGGGCAGGCTGGCATTGAGTCCGATATTCGGGTAGCTCGTGCCGCCATTGGAAATATGCTGAAAGCGGTAGCCAACGTTGAGTGCGGCTTGGTCGGTCAGGAAATAGGAGACTCCGAATCCGCCTGACAGGATAAAGTTGAACTGACCGGACTCTTCCGGAATCTTCCCGGTGAGATCGCTCCAAAAGGGGCCTCCGGCGAATTCGGCGTATGGCCTGATCCGATCCAATGCGACAAAGCTGTATTTGATTTTCGGAGTGAAGCCGATGCCATGCGTGAGCAACGGTTCCTGGAACTGGATATAGACCATCTCGGCACCAAGTGAGACCTGACCGCGATACCAGCTGTCTCCCACCGGATCCGTGATGGTCATCATCCAAGAGGGCATAACGGCAACTCCTTGCTGCTTAGTCGTGTGGTCCTGGGTGAGCCGATGGGGAAGTATGTAGCCGACGGCGAGTCCAACCTCTTGCGTGCCGATGGTGATTTTGGGCGAGACATCTGCGGCATACACGCCGGTTGCCGTCATGAGGGCCCAGGCAGCCAATGTTGTAAGGATCCGAGCAAGAAATGGCATGCGATCTCCATGTCAATCTCCTGTCGGCTATTTCATGATAAAGCTTGAAGCAACAGGTGTGACCACTTCAAAGATAGCAGAGGGTTGAGTTCTGTCTAGGAATAGACCGAATTCTGTCCGGCGGAAAGTGAAAGAATATTGGACAAGCAGTGAAAGCTGTTGAAGAGTCAAGAGCGCGATGAGCAGAATTCGAAGCTAGCCGGATGGTTTCAGTTTTGTGAGAGAGGCCATGTCGGTACGAAGCTCAGGTAGCCCATATCGCTGGTCCAGAGAGACCACTCGTTCAAGACATCGTCGTGCTGAAACAATGTCCTGACGAGTGCCATACAGGGTGGCAAGCAATCTGAGCACTGCGGCTTCGGCCGGTTCATTGCCGAGTTTAATATAATGTTCCGAAGCATTGTTCAGACAGCGTTCGGCTTTGGTTAGGTCGCCCTGGTCAAGAAAGCATTTGCCCAGTTGGCTATAGGTCACCGCCAATCCTTCTTCATTTCCGACAATCCGATGATGGTGGAGGGACTGGTTGAACGACGTCACCGCCTGCTCCCACTGTCCCTCACGAGCTTCCTGCAGCGCCAGATTGTTATAGAGAATGCCGAGCGCCCGATCGTCGTTGAGATCGCGCAGCAGATCCAAGGCTTCAAGGTAGTAGGGGCGCGCTTTTTCCGGCCGATGGGCACCCACGTGAAGATTGCCGAGATTCACCAGCGTGTGGGCAATGGTAGGCTGATCCTGTTCCATGCGTTGTATCGCGAGCACTTCCCTGTAGCAAGCTTCTGCGTGATCCAGGTCGCCCGATAGAGCGCAGACATTGCCCAGATTGCCGAGCGAGTCGGAGAGGGCTCGATGGTCTTCGGCCAGGCGATCATCGGCGACGGCCTGTTCATATGCCGCTTTGGCCTGAGCCAGTTGCCCACGGTGGAGGAAAATGCGCGCGCGGTGTTTATCGGCGTCGGACATACAGAGGGTCTTGAGCGAAATCGGGAAATTTGCTACCGTGTGGCACGTGACGATGGCTCACACGAACTGCAAGAGATGTGGGAGGGAGTATATCTATCACTGTTGTGATGGACCGGTCTGTATGCCCTGTCCACACTGTGGCTTTGACGAATCGGATCCGGAACCGTTGTCCGCTCTCAGCAACCAATACACAGTCTCAGAACATTCCTAACTCAACATTGCTCTCACTAGTCCCCGCCCTTCGGTGTGTCGCGTCTGAATTCGACCTGGATCTCGTCTTCCTCGTCCAAGCCGAGCCCTGCGCGAAATGATTCCAGGAGTTCGGTTACATAGTCGATGTGCTGCTGGTCTTTCCCTTCACGTGAAGCGAGATAGGACTCGGAGAGCCTCATCCCGGTCTGAAAGTGCTC
>DATDFW010000449.1:0-4542 GCA_036522375.1 Nitrospiraceae bacterium | reverse complement strand
AAAGGCTATCGTGTTGTAGATCAGGAACATCCCGACGAGCAGTCCGACCCAGCTCATGATCGCTAGATTAAGTTGGAACGCCCACACCATGTTCTCGACTTGTTTCGTCCGTTGCGCCGGACGTTGTATAACAAGATGTGGAGGGAGGACTGTACTCAGAGAGGCAATGATGTCGTCGAGCGGTCGATCAGGCGCTGTCACTAGCTCGATCCGATCCAGCCGTCCAATCGATTGAAACAACAGCTGCGCCGCAGCGATATCCATGACGGCCAACCGGTCCCAAAGAGACGAGCGAGCCGCCTCGTTATGAATGAGCCCTACGACTCGCAACCGTATGGGACGCCCTCCCACCGTCCCCTGGATGATACTCCCGACTCCCAGATTCCAATCGGCAGCTATCTGTCGGCCAAGATACAACGCGTCCGGAGCCAAGAGTGCCTCGAGCGCCGCCTCGGTGTCAGCCTCCAATATCTGAAATCCACGCGTCCTGGCCTCCGCAAGTAAATCCAGTCCCAATATTTCAAGCGACTGTCCAGTCGACTGTCCCTGAGCAACCACGACTGCTTCCTCAATAACCGGAGCGGCGCTGACCACTCCCTCAACTGCCCGAATAGCAGTAATGACCGACTCTTCGACTCCGAGATCATGGCCTTCGATTTCCAATGTGGCAGGACCGGCCACCGTCGTGACGGCTTGTTCAAACGATCGCAGTACCTGCTTGTTCGCTGTCCCAATTGCCACAGAGGCCAAAACACCCAGCGCCACTCCGGCAGTGCTGAGGAGGACACGAAACGGCCGCTGCAGCGCATGGGCGCGAATCAGGGCGAGAGGGAGCAGGAGTGGTATAGTCATCTATGGCCTGGCAGGATGTTGCAGAAGTCCGCCACGCGCCACAGATCGTGACATGCGAGACATGGAAGAACGGCACGATGTTAGCAGCCTGAACTCTCCCCTTCGCCACGCCCTGCTATACTGTGGGATACGAAGCTCAGACGACGAATCATCGTGAATGCGGGAGCAGAGACGTCTCACACCGATAAGTCCAGGAACGGAGTCCTGCACAAATCGGCAGTTTGGTTTACAGCAATACACACCTTTGCTAGACTCGCGTGAGTTGATCATGAGAGGTTATTGATGAGTGCACGAACTGTTCTGAATAGAAGAATCCAGCCGCTGCAGGAAGACATCGACGCCGATCTTCTCACGCCTCGACAGCGTGACATTCTTCGCCTGGTATCGATCGGGCACACGAACCGTGAGATTTCGGAAGTGCTGACGATCAGCGTGCGCACGGTCGAAGTGCACCGATTCAACTTGATGCGGCGCCTGAACGTGAGAAACGTGGCACAACTGCTCCGACGAGCGCTGCAACTGGGTCTGCTAGCCAAGACATTCGGGGCCAAGTAGGGCTACAGCTCTTTCAGCTTCCCCCGGCAGTCCTCCACCTTCGCATAGCCTTTCCTTCTGAACTGCGCCGCTAATTCCATTTCCAATCGGCCGAACACGTCGACTCCCTCGTCGACTAAAACCGTCCCGATCTGCACAGCGGACGCGCCACAGAGCAGATGTTCGAACGCGTCCACACCATTGACCACACCGCCGGTCCCGATAATCGGCATCCGCCCTTTGAAGATCTTCCAAAAGGCTCGCACATTAGCCAACGCAACCGGCTTGATGATCGCGCCACCCAATCCACCAAATCCACCCTTGGGCTTGATGCGGACCACCTCGTGTTCTGCGTCGACGATGAGTCCGTTGCCGACAGAGTTAATTAGTGTGAGAAAATCGATCCCGCAACGGAGGAGCACTTCCCCCATCATTGCATGATGGGCCGGATCGAAATATGGAGGCAACTTGACTCCCATCGGAACCGTAATCACTTTGCGAACACGCTTCAGCAGACGCTCGGAGGCTTCGGCATCATATCCGATCTGAGGTTTGCCAGGAATGTTGGGACACGAGAGGTTGACTTCGATCAAGTCTGGCTCCGCCGCATTGATCATGGAAGCGATTGTTGGGAAATCGTCTTCACAAAGACCCGCCACACTAGCAATGACCGGTTTGTCGAGCGATTTCAATTCCGGAATGAGTGCGGCGTACGCCTTGTACCCGAGATTCGGTAAGCCCATAGAGTTGATGGACCCGCCGGGAAACCCATAGTACCGGGGCAACGGATTTCCCTCGCGGGCTTCAACCGTCATCGATTTGGTGACGATAGCCCCGGCATGAGATCGGCCGAGGGCCAGCAATTCCTCATGCGTGACACAGAGGGCCCCCGAAGCATTCATAATGCAACTGGGAAATCGCACGCCGGCAATGGTGGTCGAAAGATCCATCATGCAACGACCGTGATAGGCGCATGCTGTGTTCTCGATACAAGCTGCCCATCCTTCATGGCCCAGACATAATCGGCAGCCTCTGCAGCCTCGGTGCTGTGAGTGACCAACAGTATTGTTTGGTGAAACCGCTGGACAAGCGACCGAAGGAGGGCGATGATTTCGGCTCCATGCTGGGAATCCAAATTGCCAGTTGGCTCGTCAGCAAGAATGATCTGGGGCTGATGCACGATCGCTCGTGCAATCGCCACACGCTGCTGCTCCCCGCCTGAGAGCTCGCTGGGTCGATGATGTCGTCGCGTGGTCATCGACACGACCTCCAGCATCTCCTCAACGCGGGATTTGACGGAGGCCCCTCGCTCCCCGCGCAGCAACAAGGGAAACGCGACATTCTCCGCAGCAGTCAGTCCAGGGATCAGATGAAATGCTTGGAAAATAATTCCGACTGTTTCTCGTCTAATCCTGGTCCAGTCGTTGCTGGTGAATCGATTGGTCGACTGCCCTCCAAGCAGGATATCCCCAGAGGTTGGAACGTCTAATCCAGCAACCAAGTTAAGTAACGTACTCTTTCCACAGCCGCTTGGGCCGATAAATGCACAAAAATCTCCCTTTGCCACTTCGACCGTGACGCGATCGAGCCCGGTGATGGTATCGCCGCCCCGTTCATAGATCTTCGATACCTGGTTGAAGGTCACCACGTGGTTTTCTCTCTCCTGATTACCCTGACCTACGGAAATAGGCGAGGGGATGGTCGACTGAGTTCACATGTCTGTTTTATTCGTCTAGTGGGCCACGTCAGACACACAGACCAAACACTCAAGACAGACCATCCATTTTGGCTCATCATCCACTGTCGCGCCGGCAGATGGTCTCAATATCCCACTGCCTTCGTATATCATAACCATTTACAGAGCAACAACCTTGACAGGCGCGGCATATTCTCATAGAAGAAGCGCAAGCACACATGCGTTGGAACACTTTCCCAGCGATGTTACGTGAAGACACACAGGATCGGCTCATCGGATGGTGCCGTCAGGCCCTCCGGTTTGTGTTGCCGGTCGAGTGCTGTACCTGCGGCCATTCACTCAGTGCTGACCCGGTGCCCTTCTTCTGTAACGCGTGTTGGCAAACAATCCGTCCGCTTAAGCAGCCGGTTTGCAGCCGCTGCGATCAGCCGTTTGTCTCGCCGGCAGCTACGACATATACTCCCAACCATCAATGCCAACAATGCCAAGAACAGCCTCCTGATTTTCAGCGAGCCTGGACCCTCTTCCCCTATCTTTCGCCACTGCGAGAAGCCATCTGTTCTTTCAAATACAGAGGCAAACATACACTGGCACGACCACTCGCACACCTCATGGTCAGCGCCCTTCCAAGCGGGATCGACGTCGATGTGATTATCCCTGTGCCCTTACATCCAACCCGCTTGCGCGCACGTGAATTTAACCAATCATTACTGCTGGCCGATCAGCTCAGCCGTCATCTGGACCGCCCCGTTTCCCCCACACACCTCGTCAGGATTGCCGCTACCGACCCCCAAACCACATTAACAAGACAGGCGCGGCTAGGAAATCTACGGAAAGCATTTGAAGTGCGCAGACCACAAGACCTCGCAGAGAAACGCATCCTACTCGTCGATGATGTCTTCACGACTGGTACAACGCTGAACGAATGCGCAAAGATCCTACAAAAATCTGGTACAGGACCTGTCTTTGCTCTAACTCTCGCCAGAACAATTGATACGAGCCTGGTACCGGATCACCACTTTGCTGAACAAGATAAACAGCCGCTGTCAACCATAGGAATATGATCCATGCCGTTGTATGAATATCTCTGTCTTGACTGTAAGAAGCGTAGTACCATCCTTCTGTTGAATCTGGCCAATCAGGCTCCGACAGCCTGCTCCCATTGCACAAGTTCTCGGATTGAACGGATTCTATCTCGATTTGCCTCGCCCAAATCCGAAGAGGCTCGGCTTGAAGCCTTGGCTGATCCAAGCAGTCTCGCCGGGCTCGATGAGAATGATCCCCAGAGCGTGGCTCGATTCATGAAAACAATAGGCGAGGAGATGGGCGAGGATCTCAGTGACGATGTCTCAGCTGCGATGGAATCAGACGAGGCCGGCGGCATGGAGTCGGATGGTACTGACAGGCTGTGACAGCGATTGTCATATATTTTCACTTGACAGATCATGAGAGTTTCCCTA
>DATDFW010000448.1:0-2807 GCA_036522375.1 Nitrospiraceae bacterium | reverse complement strand
GTCAGTTCGAATTCTTTTTGTTCTTTTTCCTGTTCCTTCGCCTGTTTCTGCTCAATCGCACGCAAGACAATGGGCGGAAAATCGACATCGGACAAGGCGATGTTTTGGATCTCCAAGTGACGACCTTTGAGATTCTCAACGACGACCGCTCGGACTTTGCTCGCAATCTCGGTGCTCATTTCCGGCACCGTCACCATGTTATAGCCGGAGACCACACTGCGCACTGCCGCCATAAACTGGGGTTTGACGATCCGGGGGTAATAGTCCGTACCCACTTCTTGATTCAAAAAATACAGCTCCTCTGGAATGGGCCGGAGGATGATAGCCGCCTTGATGGACACCTGGAGATCGTCCGCACTCAAGGCATCGATGTCTTCGGTGTGGCTCTGCCATCGAATATCGTAGCGGTATATGTCATTCCAAGGCGCCTGCCAATAGAATCCGTCCTTTAATGGTTGGGTAGAAAGCCCTTCTGTAAACGGACGCCAGAACAATCCCCGCTGACCTGGTTGGATGGTGGTACCACAGGCCGTGGTCAGCAGCAGTACGGCGAGCGCAAGACTTGTCAGAGTAATTCGTGTCATAGCTTCCTCCCCGGTACGACCACGCCATCCGTGGCAGATTTAGTGACTTCGTTTTCGTGTAGGCTGATTGAGAAACCTACTGCTTTTTGCTCAGTTTCAAATGCATCTCGGCAAGCCGGTCTTGCTCGAGTGCCATTTCTCGATAGAACTGCACTAAGAGCTTTGTGCCTGTCACCCAGTCAGACTCACGTCCGAAGAGCCCTTCATAGAGCACGGCACGGTCGGTCAATTCCTCGACCTGTTGGCGGGACAATGCCGCCTCGCGGGTGTAGTAGGACGCAATGGCTCCGTGATCTTGGCCGAGATCTCGTGAGACGGGGTCCAGTACGTCCTTGCGACTCGTACACCCCGATGCAAGGATGACACTGAGGAGAAGGATGAGAACTGGTAGGTGCCTCAAGGCAGTTCTCCTTGCTCCACAGGGACACGTACACGAAAACTCCCTGCGTGGTATCAGTAGTTCTAACACAGGTAAAGATGGGTAATGCGTTTTTATTATCTCATTCGTGTACTTTCAACGCAATATCAGGTCTCTACAGGCAATGAGTCTTGCGTTCCAGAATCTGCACCGTATGGTCACCTTTCTGCTCTGACGAGGAAGACGATCCGTCAATTATCCAAGGGATGTCAGGATGTAGTCATGCTACCCTCAATCGAGTGGCAGCATCCACGCTGGAATGTATGACAATTCATAGTTAAGGCTTAGGCGAATCCTTCATTGGGATCAACATATCTCGGCGATAAAATCACATCGCATTCGCGGACGTGGCCTCAACCACTTTTGGAAACCGTCATGCCGAGAGATGCGAGGTTATGCCATGTCCCAACAGAATTCCCGCTATCGCCGCAAACCACTTCCCATAGCGCGTAATTCATACTATCTGGCTCAACCGGCAGCCAGTTGGCGCTGTCTACGTGCCCATCAACAGGGATGCCGGTTCCCATTGAGTGTGAGAACTCCGTGAACGCAAGCAAGCGAACTCGCCTTCCCGCGCAGTCGAATTGCTTATGAGTCTCCGTCGACATGAATCTGGCAGGTCCTCTCGCACTCCCTTGCATCCATTTAAAGTCGATTAACTGCCACAGCGTCACTAGATTTCCTTCCCTGCGAATGCTGTCCCGATCGATGTACACAGTCTGCAGCCCTGGTGAGAGATAGTCCTTCTCAACCGCCACCCATTCCGCATATACGGATCCGCTACTCAACACCAGCAGTAGGGCCAGCGACCAGAGACCCAAGACATAGGCGGGCGATAACGTACGGCAGTCCTTCTTGAATGTGCAATATTTCATATCTGATGCGGACGCGAAGCGTCACATTGGATCAAGCCGGCTCGGATAAAACACCAACATGATAATTCTAACGAGGTAGCGGCAACCACGCAATGCCGTGTACGGAGGAGTCGGAAATGGTTCTCGCTGCCTCTTTCTGTTTCCAATACCAGTATTGACTTCAACCCCGTGAGTGTTACCATTAATCAGTAACAAGAAACACTGAGTTTAGGCCGGCAGCACGTTGAGGAACAGGTCAGTATGGTGTGGTCGAGGCACTGCACGGGGACACGACGAGAGGGGTTGAGGATTTGCGTGAGGGCGGGCTCACCGCCGCTGGAGCGGCTGAAAGGAGCTCTATGTGGTTACTCGTCATCGTTCTACTCAATATCGTGCCTGGACTCAATAACGTCACGGTGCTGAATACCTTTGCCACGGCTGAGGAATGCCAGATTGAACGAAATCGGATAGGCTTCGAGATGGCAGCCGCGTATCCAAATGAACGTGACTTTGTGATTGCCTGTCAATTGAATCCAAAGCACAGCTCATGATAGCGGCTGGAAGAAATACGGGAGAGTCAGTGCCGTCGAAAAGAAAATGAGAACCTACCTATCTGTTCCCTCATGAACCGAGCATGTTGCACACTTAATTGCTCAGAGGCAGATGCGACCACGCATCCATCTCATGAATTTTTCAAAACTCGTTTGCCTCTCTCCCGAAATGGCACTCCGGTTACCCCCACTGCGACGATCTAGCCAGCACTTTCTAATCGAGTGGATTCCGCTACCAAGACGACTGTCTGACTACTCCCTTCTCTTCTCCTAGTTCGCCTCTTTCTCTCTAATGGGGTGGCCTGGTCGATCCTCAACTGCGCGCGTCGAACGAGCATATTCTGATCGTGCGCGTTCCGCGGGCAACAAGAAGACGACCAGGCCACCATCATCTCCTATT
>DATDFW010000447.1:0-2490 GCA_036522375.1 Nitrospiraceae bacterium | reverse complement strand
ACAGCCCAATGGCCGAAGATCCGCCCGTTAGCGGTAGGAGTGCTCCTCACTGTTCTACTCTATGCGCTATTTCCAGGGAACTCCTCAGGTAGAGAGAACGAAGTCTTTCAACAGTTCACCCAACACATCAGCCGGCAGATCCACAAAGACAAACAGGCCTTTGCGCAGGCGAACCACTGTGTCTCATGGTTTTATAAGGCGAAAAAGACGCCTCCCGCCTCCGTCCAGGGGATCAACTGGAACGCCACTCGTTTATCCCAGCCTGACTTGGACTGTTCTCGCAACTATCCTGGCGGGATGGACGATGCTCGGGATGATCTCGCCAAGACACAGGCATCGCTCTCCGTCAGTCTCACCTTCTACGAATTCGCCTTGGTCGCCGACAAGAATGATGATGCGATCTACAGTCCTGCAGAAATCCAAGACTTGTTCCGCTCCCTCTCGCTCTCGTACCATAGCGAGGATTCGATCCTGATGCAGGTTTCGGCACTCACGGAACTGTTCGACAATTGGTACCACAGACGTAACATGGACGCCTTGATGCAAGGCATGAATGACCTCTATGAACGAGGCTATCGCGTGAGCCCATCTGATCGCGTCGAACTGGATCGTGTGATGGGATGATTCGACGCACAAGGTCCTGGCCCGATCATGTCCGTTCCTTCATCGGATATAGTCTGAGCGAACCCCTCTATCGGCTGTTCCGGCTTGTTCCCCAATGGGAAGTCGGACTCTCCACGCATGACATTTCACGACTCACCTATGTACACGGCCTCTTAGCCGGCCGGCGGGCCGTGCATCTGAGCGATCTGCATCTGGACTGCTATCAGCCACGCCATGATCGTATCGTCGCTGCCATCGGCGAGCTTCGTCCCGACTGGATCTTTGTGACCGGCGATCTACTCAATGTACCGGAGGGATTGCCGCATGTCTTTCGATTTCTCGCTGCCTTGAGAGAATTTGCCCCGGTCTTCGTCACCTTGGGCAACCATGATCACTACAGCGGTGTGCCGATCGATCAATATTGCGAGCTTGCCGATCGCCACAAGATCACCTTGTTAATCAATCAGGCCACCTTCATTCCCACGAACTGCGGCGAGATCGCCATTGTCGGTGTCGATGATCCCTCGTTGCATCTAGCCGATTTGAGCTGTCTTCCACCTCGCGCACAGGATCGTTTCATCCTCTTGCTGGCTCATGCGCCGAACATCCTCGATCAGCTGGAAGACCACCACGCAGTCGATCTCATCCTCTGCGGACATAGCCATGGAGGCCAGTGGCGGATACCAGGTGTCCCGACCTTCTGGCTCCCTCCTGGATGCAATGGCCGGGTCGAGGGGCACCACGGAGCGCCTGCCCGCCGGCTGTATGTTAATCGTGGGCTTGGGTGGTCGTTTCTTCCTCTGCGATGGAATTGCACACCGGAAATCGCCTGTATTGAATGGATAGGCGATGAAGCATAGCCCCCAAAGCTCATGACGACTTGATTCGTTCCAGCGCTTCCCTCGATCGGCTCCTGACGGTCTGATCCCAATCTTTTTCCATAGCAATCGTCAACTTTTCCTTTGCCTCACTGGCGCGCAACCGACCCAAACCCAACGCCGCGCAGGAACGCACATAGGCATGCTCATCTTCCAGTGCCTCCAGCAGATGAGGAATGACGGTCTTATCGTTCAGGACGCCAAGGTAACTGGCTGCCATTCCGCGAATCCGATGCTGCTTGTCACCTAATGCCCGCTGCAACGTCGTAACAAAGAGGTCTCGTAGTGCGGAGGTCACGGACTCCAAACCTTCGACCCGGTACCCATTCACCTCAATCAATGTAAAAGCGATCTCCAGCTTTTTCTCCTGTGTCGTGGCCCGTTCGAATGCAGCCATTAATTTTGCACGTTCGCCCCGTTGCGTTCTTCGGCGGATGAACACCCTGACCAACATCCCCAGCCCAGCCGCGATCACCAAACCGGCGAACGCCATGGGAATGGCTTGATCTATTACATATTCCTGAGTGTCGAGCGACAGACGCTTCCATATCCACACGCCGGTAATGACAAGACCGATGAGGGCCCCAATAGCTGCCAGGTTGGTCCGGCCCAATTCAGAACGAGTGCTCATGGGATGAGCATCATAGCAGGATGCTGAAAAAACCTGCCAGCGGCAAGGACCGTAATAGGGGACCCAGGTTGCCCTTCACTGCGCGCATCGAACGAGCACATTCTTATCGTGCGCCTTCTGCGAGCAAGAAGTGCAACTGGCCGCTCCCCACCTCTCCTCTTGAATATTCGTTCTAGTACGGACTATTCTTTCCCTATGGAGTTGCCGAATCTGAAGGACGATCCCTATCTCAAAGTGTTGCGGCCGCTCGTCGAAGCTTATCTGGCATTTGAGCTCATCGATAACCGTCATATCAAATCCATGCGCTTGACGCCCTCACAGTTCGATGTGATCGCGACACTGGGCGACACGGATGGATTCACCTGCTCCGAACTCTCG
>DATDFW010000446.1:0-4113 GCA_036522375.1 Nitrospiraceae bacterium | reverse complement strand
GCCAAGACGCCCCGTTCCGCAGGCAAGGCCACAGGAAGCGAAGAGATGATGCGTACTCGTTTGATACGGGGAGCCTCTGAGCGAAGCGAGCACAAAGCTTGGGACAAGGCGCGTTCCGGCGCGCCAGGGTTGGGTGGATGTGAAGAGCGACTTTTTCAGCATCCTGCTAAGCCATGGAAGGTGATCCATGTGATCACGCGTCTGGACCATGGCGGGTCTGCGCAAAACACGATGCTGACCGCTCTCGGCCATGACCGCTCGCAATTCGAGCCGCTAGTGGTTGCCGGGCACCCAGGCTGTTGGGATGCCCAAGGCGGCCAGCTGGCGACCGAGGAAAATTGCCGGCAACTTGAGAAGGCCGCAATCCGTTGCACACTGCTTCCTTCATTGACGAGAGAAGTCCACCCGTTTAAGGACGCGCAGGCTTTGTGGCAATTGATTCGCCTGTTTCGGCAGGAGCAACCGGCGCTGGTCCATACCCATACATCGAAGGCCGGTGTGCTAGGGCGAGTGGCTGCCTGGATTGCAAAGGTGCCGGTCATTGTCCATACCCCGCACGGCCATGTGTTTTATGGCCACTTCGGTCCGTTCCGATCATGGCTATTTCTCCAGATCGAACGAGTGCTGAGTGCGATCACGCATCGACTGATTGCCCTCACGGATGCTGAACGGCAGGATCACCTCGATCGGGCTGTCGGCAAGGCTGACCGATTCGTCGTGGTGCCGAGCGGGATCGACCGTGAGCGGTTTGGGCTAACGCGGGTGCAGGGAAAACAACAACCGGAATGGTTCGGCTGTCCATCGGATGCACTGGTCGTCGGATCGGTCGGCTGGCTCACCGATATTAAAGGCCATGAATACCTGATTGCAGCCGTTGCGAAGTTGAAGCAGGACTTTCCCGCCCTGCATCTTGTGGTCATCGGTAGTGGAGATCGACATGACGCACTGTTGCAGCAAGCAGAATTGGCCGGCCTCCGTGATGCCGTGCATCTTTTGGGTCGCAGGGACGATGTCGAAGCCTGTCTTGCAGGGATGGACCTGTTCGTGTTGCCTTCGCTCAATGAAGGCATGGGACGTGCGCTGATCGAAGCCATGGCAGCCGGATTGCCGGTAATTGCCTCCCGCGTCGGTGGCATCCCATCCGTCATCGCTCATGAGCGAAATGGTTTGCTGGTGCCTCCCGGCGACGCCGATGCATTGGCTGAGGCACTGCGTCGGCTGCTCGATCGACCGGAGTGGGCCAGGCAGCTAGGCTTGGCGGCAAGCTGCGCCGTAGACAGCCGATATGGGTCGGTCTCAATGGTGCAGGCAATAGAATCCATCTATGCCGAGGCGATTCATGTACGTCTGTAAGCCGTACTGGCAGATGAAACATGCGGGGCGATTGATACTGGCTTTCGCGACTGTGGTGTCGTGCCTATGCTGCATGGAGGCGCATGCCCAGACGTCGGACGATCGACAGCAGTTGCTGGCTACAATGCATATCCATAGTACTGCGAGTACCGGTGAATTGACCATTGAGGGGCTGGCCGAACGGGCGGAACAGCTCGGTCTGGATGTGCTGATTCTCACCGACAATTTTTCTCTCCGTTATGAATATGGACTCTGGCCCTTGCCAGGTCTCTTGAAGCGACAAGTTCGTTTTCCATCCGTCTTGGAATATGGGATCGAACGGTACCTGGAGGAAATCGCGGCAACACAGAGCCGCCATCCAAAGTTGATCATCATACCGGGTGTCGAGGTTGCCCCCTATTACTATTGGACCGGTTCTTTATGGGGACGAACCTTGACGATGCACAATGCACAACGCAATCTGCTGGTGCTTGGCTTGACCAGGCCGGAGGATTATCGGTCCCTCCCTGTGAATGGGAATCCGGGGTCTTATACGTTCGATTGGAGAGTGGCGGTCAATGGCGCACCGATTTTGTTGGTAATTCCCGCCGTGTGGATGTGGAGGCCACTCCGGCGCGCATCCGATCAGCGTTCGTTACGACGAGCTACCGCCTGCGTCTTGGTCGTCCTGGGAGGGGCGCTGGTGGTCAATGCCTGGCCGCTAAGTCAGCCGGTATTTAGTTCTTACGATGATCGGCTGGGGTATCGTCCCTATCAAGCCTTGATCGATGATGTGAGAGTCAAGGGCGGACTGGTCTTTTGGTCGATGACAGAGGCGCGGGACTTTCGTGAATATGCTGCTGGGCTTCTGGGAACCGTCACCATCAAGACGGAGCCGCATCCAGAGGCGTTGGTACAAACCACCGGATATACAGGCTTCGGCGGGCTCTATCAGGATGGACGAACGATCGTCAAGCCGGGTGAACTGTGGGACCGGTTGCTGCAGGTGCCTGCACATGAACAGCGACCCATCCCGGTGCTGATCGGGGAGTCGGCATTTCATGGGTTGAGCGACGCTGGGAAAGATCTGCACCGTCTTGTCATGGGGGTCCGAGTGAAAGAACGGACAGTTGCCGGAGTACTGGAGGCGCTTCAATCCGGTCATTCTTATGCAGTGGGCGAAGGCGATCATCATGTCCAGCTTCGACTGGATGAGTTTCGAATCCTATGCCAGGGTGGAACCAAGTCGGCTTCGGTCGGTGACTCGCTGGATCTAGCCGGATCACGCGATCTCACGGTCCGGCTTTCTGTCACGGCGAGCGACCGTGGTCGCCATCCTGTGAAGGTGCGGGTCATTCGTTCCGGCCAGGTGCTGGTTCAGTTGGCAGGGGAGACACCATTTCGGGCCGACTGGGCAGACACAACCTTGCCGTTGGGGGAGCGGCTGGCTTATCGAATCGAGATCACCGGCAGCGGTGAATTGTTGAGTAATCCGATTATCGTAGGGCCGATTCTCGAATCGAGCGCCATGCGTCTTCAGCCCGGGAAGCATCTCAATTCCGAAAGGGAAGCCTGACAGCTGATGGCTGAAACCTCACCTAGGCGGGTCACGATTCATCAACCGCAGTTTCTGCCGTGGCTTGGCTATTTGGACAAGATTGATCAGGCGCATCTGTTCATCGCCTTGGATTCCGTGCAGTTCAAAAAAAATGAATGGCAAAATCGCAATCGGATCAGAACCGCCGACGGTTGGCAGTGGATGACCGTGCCGGTTCTCCATCGCTTTGGCCAACGGGTGAACGATGTCCGGATTAATCAGGCCGTGACTTGGCGTAGTCAGCATCTGCGCGCTATCGAGATGCATTATGCGCGGGCGCCGTTCCGGGACCGCTATCTGCCGGAGTTGCGCAGCCTGTATGAGGCGCCATGGGAACGGTTGCACGACCTGAATATGGCGATGCTTCGCTGGATGCTCGATGCCTTTGGTATTACGACTCCAGTCCGTTGCGCGTCGGAGTGGAAGGCACGTGAAGAGCCCACCGACCGATTGATCGATCTCTGCCGTGCCGTTGGAGCATCGGGATATCTCTCCGGTCCGGGCGGGGAGCAGTATTTGAATACGGTACGGTTCGAATCATCGGGATTGAGGCTGGACATTCAACAGTTCCAACATCCGATGTATCACCAAGTATATGAGCCATTCGTGCCGGCAATGTCGGCGATCGATCTACTGTTCTGTTGCGGCCCGGCGGCGCTGACGCGATTGCGCGAAGCACGGGCGGGACAAAATGTGGTGACTGCGGCCTAGAACGAATAAGACCAGAGCCGGCGAGGTAGGTTGAGTTCACGGTTGAACGATGATCTGACTTTCTTCATCTCAGCTTAGCCTCAGCCGTGACTTCCAATATCGGACTTTTCAGTATCCTGCGAAGCGAGGAGGAAGAGATGGCGACTGAACGAAGAGTGCCGATGCGAATCCTGGCCATCGGCGCCCACCCGGACGATATTGAGGCCGGATGTGGCGGAACCTTGCTCAAGTATGCGCAAAAGGGTCATCGCATTTTTTTGATGGTGATGACGGCAGGCGATAAGGGTGGGTCGAGCGGGGTCCGCAAGCGCGAGCAGGAACTGTCGGCGAAGCAATTGGGAGCCGAGAAGATATTCTGGGGCGGGTATGAAGACACGGCGGTTCCGATGGGACGCGAGCTAATTCAAGAGATCGAGGAGGTCGTGAAGGAGGTTCAGCCACACTTCATTTTCTCGCACTATCATGACGATACC
>DATDFW010000445.1:0-4719 GCA_036522375.1 Nitrospiraceae bacterium | reverse complement strand
TTTGGGCTCAGGGTATTGTGCCAGTTGTGAACTAGGGAAACTTCTTATGGCCACTGTGTCAGTGAGCGATGGAGGACAGAAAAAGAAGCGCATCATCACGCTTGTCCTCATGGCGATTTTCTTGATGAGCGCGTCGTTCTTTCTTATCGATCGAAAGGAAGAGACCATTATTATCGTGTCCTTTCCCAACGGCCGTGAGCTCGAGACGGAAGTGGCGGATACTCCGGAGAAACTCCTCGTCGGTCTTGCATTTCGAGAGACGTTAGCGGCAAATAGTGGATTACTTTATATCTTTGAATCGACTGGCCAGAACCACGTCTGGACGAAGGAGTATCGGTTTCCGGTTGACATGATGTGGATTGATGAAAGCCATCATATTGTAGGGCTAAAGGAAAATGTTGCTCCCTGCAGGGAAGCGGACTGTCCTAAATATAGTTCCTCTCCCGAAGCGGTTCGCTATGCGATTCAAACAGCAGCGGGATTTATCAAGCAGGAAGGAATCACCATAGGGCAGGAGCTGAAATATACGCTTCGGATGTAAGATGTAATATGCGCGGGAGGCACGGCAAAACGTACGAGGAAAGGAGCGGGTAGAGCATGCTAGAAGGGTTTCAATCCGTCGCCCTGGTCAATGAGTTACCGCCTGGGCAAGCAAAAGTCGTCATAGTGAATAATCGAGAAATTGCACTTTTCAACATCGATGGGACGTATTTTGCGATCCATAATCTTTGTCCCCATGAAGGCGGACCTTTAGGTCAAGGGCGTGTGAAGGGTTTTGTCGTTGCCTGTCCATGGCACGACTTGGCATTTGACGTTCGAAATGGGCAAGGGACGGATGGCGGAGGATATTGTGTGGGAAGCTATCTTGTGCAGGTGGAAGGCGAGGAGATTTTTGTCGGGCCTCGGCGAAAACCATAGCAGAATCAGGCAAAATGATAAGAAGGAGCGGATTGCCGCTACATGACAATGGGTGCGATGTCTAGCCACGACCATGATGATGGGGCCAAAGTCATTGAAACAATACTTGAGCATCCCATCCAGATTCATCTTTGGGAAGACAGAACGCGAGGGGAACTCTGGGTTCCGACATTCGATCCGACGGGGCTCGAGCTACTGGCCGATGACTATCTTCGCATAGCAGGAAATAATGCGGTCGATAATGGGCAGCGGACGTTCGAGTTTAAAGCAGTCAGGCCAGGAACCCATCGGGTGCTGTTTGAAAAACGCATGGGGTGGAAATTCACCGCCGAAGATCGGCGAGTCTTTGACGTGGTGGTATCTGATGCCTCGTCTCGCAGGAGTGCGTAATCGTGCCGAATGTGGCTTTCATAAATGGAGCATTCGTACCGCTGACAGAGGCAAAAGTCTCGATCGAAGATCGAGGCTTTCAGTTTGGCGATGGCGTCTACGAAGTGATCCGTACCTATGGGGGACGCCCCTTCGCACTGGAGGCCCATCTGGCTCGGCTGGATCGCAGCGCGACGGCGCTTGATCTGATACAGCCCTATTCCCGCGCTGAATGGACTGACCATATCCTAGAAGGGGTTAGACGGGCTGCCTTTTCTGAGGCAAAAATCTACATTCAGCTCAGCAGGGGTGTCGCCCCCCGTGATCACGCCTATCCACTCGACCTCACACCAACGGTAGTCATGACGGTACGTGAGTTTCATTCACTCGACAAGTCAGTGCAGGCAGCCGGTGTGGATGCGATGACAACCGAAGATATACGATGGGGGCGGTGCGACATCAAGAGCGTGAATCTATTGGCCAATGTTCTTGCGCGCCAGCAGGTCAAACAAGCTAAAGTATTCGAAGCTATTTTGATCAAAGCGGGAGTGGTCACTGAAGGGGCGGTCAGTACCGTTATGGTGGTCCGAGAAGGAACAGTGATGACGGCTCCTGAAGGGCGGCACATTCTGTCCGGGGTGACGAGGTCCGTCGTGTTGGATCTGGCTCTGACCGAAGGGATACCTGTTCAGGAACACTGTATCCCTCTGGCAGAGCTTTATACTGCTGACGAAGTTTTTCTCACCGGGACCACGGTCGAGGTCTTGGCTGTGGTCCGTATCGATGGAAAAGTTATTGGAGATGGGCGGCCTGGTCCCATCACCCAACGACTCGCTGCTGGCTTCAGAAAACGGGTCGGCTAGCCCCCTTGCTTTGGTATAGGTGGCATGCTATGGTCCTTCCACTGGAAGTGGGCTCAGGCCCACTTTTTTGTTTGATCTCGTGAAAGAGCCATCCAAAGATACGGGTCTAGGGATGTCGGGGAAGGAATCCCGACCGGTCGTCGATCGCATCAGCGAGGTGGTGTCGCCCATCCTCTGGGCGTTGGGCTTGGAATTGGTTGATGTTGTATGTGTGGGGCAGGGGGCGCGGTCAATCGTTCGCGTGTATATCGATAAGTTGGGCGGCGTCACGGTAGATGACTGCGGGCGTGCACACCTCGCGATCAGTCCAGCCCTGGATGTGGCTGATCCTTTCCCCCATGCCTATACATTGGAAGTTTCCTCTCCGGGTCTGGATCGGGCCTTCAAAAGGATTCAGGATTATTACCGGGCCTTGGGGAAGCAAGTGAGCGTCAAGCTCAGGCAGCCGATCGATGGGCAGTGGCGTATGGTCGGGGTGTTGACGGAAGTGAACGAACAGGGAGTTACGATCACGGTGAACGATCCGCGCTCTGAGAGAAAGGCCAGCCTTGCGTTCGGTTCAATTGTTGAAGTACGACGTGCCGTCACGTTTTAGGCGGTTTCGGAATCGCTCGTTGCAAAATGAGGATACCACGCCATTGTCGAGTAGCTGCTGGGCAGTTGTTGGAGAGTGAGCTATGAATCGAGAATTGATTTCAGTGATCGATGAGCTTGGCCGGCAAAAGGGCATTGAAAAGAGCCGAGTAATTGGAGCGATCGAAGCCGCTCTCCAAATGGCAGCTAAGAAACGGTTCGGGCAGGCTGAGAATATTCAAGTTGAAATTGACTCCAAGACCGGTGAGATCTCTGTCGTGTCAAAGAAAACCATCGTCGACGCGGTCGTCAATCCAAAAACCGAAGTCTCTCTTCAGGAAGCTCGGCAGTTCGACAGCGAGGCAGAGCTCGGCGACGAGATCGGTTCGCTCATTGAAATGAGTGATTTGGGACGGATCGCCGCGCAAACCGCCAAGCAAGTGATTTTCCAAAAGGTCCGGGAAGCTGAGTGGGAAGCGGTTCAAAAAGAATATTCTACACGGCAAGGAGATCTGGTCAATGGCATCATTCTAGGGATGGAGCGCCGGAATTACCTGGTGGATTTGGGCAAGACCGAGGCAGTGTTGCCGATTCAGGAACAGATTCCACGGGAAACCTATCGCTGTGGAGATCGAGTGAAGGCCATGCTCTTGGAAGTGCGCCGGACTCCGAAAGATGTTCAGGTCATCTTGACGCGGAGCCATCCACAGTTCGTCTCGAAACTCTTCGAGTTGGAAGTGCCTGAGGTGCTTGAAAAAATCGTGGAAATCAAGTCCATCGTGCGAGAGCCTGGGGATCGGACTAAAATCGCCGTGACCTCTCGCGAGAAGGCAGTTGATCCGGTCGGGGCCTGTGTGGGAATCAAGGGATCACGGGTACAGGCGGTTGTCCGAGAACTTCGAGGAGAGAAGATCGACATTATTACCTGGACTTCCGACCCGCGCGTCTTTATCGCCGAAGCGTTGAATCCGGCGAGCATTGAGAAGGTCGGAGTCGATGAGGAAAAGAAGTCGGCATTGGTTGTCGTGGCAGATTCCCAGTTGTCGCTCGCGATCGGGAAGAATGGCCAGAACGTGCGGTTGGCGGCTCGCCTGACGGGTTGGAAGATTGATATCATTAGCGCGACGGAATACGAAAAAGAGAAGGCCGAACGAGATAAAGAAATCAAAGCAGCCTTGGCGGAGGAGACTGCCGCCTTGCATCAGCAAGAAGAAGCCCGAGAGCAGGAATTAAAAGCCCGGGCAGAATCGGAGTCGGATGCCGGATAAATCCGATCAAGAGGAATAGGTGTCACTTTCTCATGCGTGTGTATGCATTGGCTAAGCAACTTGGGATGGAAAACCGTGATCTCATCCCCGAACTGAAGCGGATGGGCATCACCGTCGCATCGCACAGTAGCGCATTGGATGACGACGTGGTGCAAAAGGTCTTGGAGAAACTTGGTCCGAAACTGAAGGCTCATGGGAAAACGACGGATCGGGCGACAGAGGCCGATACAGGTCGAGGTGAGCGGACTAAAATTGGCATGGTGTCCTCCGATCATGCAGCCGGCGCTCGGGCCGGGTCATCCCAGGCAACTTCGTCGGTAGAGGAGTCTTCCAAACTCGATAAGCGCCGCATTCTGATCAAGCGGAAGAGAGCGGATGATATTCCAACGGAAGAGGCAGCACCCCTGCCTTCGGTAGAATCGATGGGCACAGGCGGAGCCGAGGCCCTTGTGGCGAGCCCAGCGGCGCCGGCATATCCGCAGGTGGAAACTCCAACTGCTGCGCAAATTGACCTGACAGCCACGCCCGATCAGCTGCATGCTATGGGAGGCACGATCGCTACGGCCCCCACATCTATCATCAAGCCCGCCGTGGCCCCAAGCCCCGATGCAATCGTAGGAAAAAAGAAAGCCCTTTCTCTAGAAGAGATGCAAGCCGAGGGTCTGAGAGAGAAGGCCAAGAAAGTTCGTAAACCGGGCCGTACGCGGGAAGAAGAAGAGCTCCGACTT
>DATDFW010000444.1:0-4562 GCA_036522375.1 Nitrospiraceae bacterium | reverse complement strand
GCTTTCGGCTCCGAAGGAATTGCCTGTCGAGCCGGAATCAATGGAATTGGCGGACAGAATACAGAGATTTTCGGCAGAAGCAGAGAGAGGAAATAGCAAGAGCAAGAGGAGAAGAAGCAGCATGGGTCCTCCTCCATAACTATTGACTTATATATAGGCTACTCCCTGCGAGAGGTCACTGCAAGCGCCCATTGATGTCGTCTCGTGAGATTGGTTCCTGACATTGTTTTCGCTCCCAGGCGATCCTGATATTCGTGCAGTAACAACTCGGCCAGGCTTCAATCTGTCTCACCGCGATACCGAAGTGAAGGAATAAACCAGCGCGTATTACCTGGATATCCCTTGTTTGATGAAGTTGTGGCAGGACGGAAGGTGGAGGTAGAACGGACGTCAGAAGTGATGGGAAGTTCGGGTGGGCTTGTAGTGGCCGAGCTTACTGAGTCGCCGATTTAGCAGCGTGGCATCTTACAATTTTTTTGGGTGAAAGTCTCATCGGGGAAGCCAAATGACTTTGTTGTCAGCATTCATTTCTGCTTTAAACTGGCGGATCGTGGACGTTTTGAATGGCCATAAGAACGGAGAGTAAGAAACCCCTATGGTGACAATTCCGCTCTTCAACGGAGCATTCGTGTTAGAGGCTCTCTGACACGGCGCAGTAGTTTTTTGGTGAGGGCCCATCATAGAAAGTGTTTCTTCGGAACCTGGAGTTTTCGTATCGACTGTCTCCGCTCCTTCAAATTTCACTTCGTCATATCTGCACGAAATGGTCACACCAAACAATGGTACGAGCATCTCATTACTCACGATGAAGGGATAAGACAGTGGATTATCGGGGTCTCGCGGGGCACCGACATCAACGGTGAGGACGGTGGCAAATAGCATCAAACCGGAGAGGAACGTGCATAGCAGTACGGCTACCGAGATCCACTTCACGACTTGCTTGAGCGATGAAGGAGGTTGTTCTGTGATGGCGGAAGGTTTCCGATCTCCCGCTGACGGCTTTTTCTTTTTCGACATAGTGAGTTTTATGAAAGTAGGTATTGCCTTATCGAATGTCAATGGTGGACCAAACCAGTCTCATCTTCTGCATCAGGTATCCTCCAATAGCAAATAAAGTTGTACGTACTTCAGCCTGTCCGTGGAGCTTTGATGAGGCCCTCAAAGTGCTCATGAAGGTGAATCCGAAGGGGTATAGGCCCAGAAAGGAAAATTCGTCTTTAGTTCGGACTTTTGATCGTCGTCTTCTTCACAACGCGAAAACGATGATAATAATACGCCTTGTTCTCACAGAAGCGTAAATAGCCTTCCCATTCCTGCTTGGATTTAATCCGTATCCTTATCCGCAGAAAAGCTCCCGCGACTCGCCTATAGGCAGGCGAATATTTAAGGTCATATCCTCCAGCCTTATCATGCTTTGAGGAAAATTGGGGCGCACCAATATCCAGATCTTTCGCCTCTACAATCGCGATGACTGATTTTTCAACGTCTGAATGAGGGTTTTGGGAATGCTTGGTATCGACAGCAAAACGCAGATTGGCGGATTCCACTTCAACTGTTCGCTTCGCCCGAATCATCACATCTAAGACATGCTCTCCGATTTCAACCGTTTTAAAATCGGCGCTCACATTCACTTGGTCATCGCCCTCACCAAAGTACACGACGAAGGAATGCTTCTCCCTCCACTTACGGTACAACCATTTGAAGACAAAAAATCCGACAACGAGCAATACACCAAGAACCTGTAACGTCTCGGTACAATCGGAATCACGTATTGAGGCAGGCAGTTGAGTGAGGCAACCCATGATTATCCACCACCATAAATTTGCACAGGCGTGAGGAGTGCGCCTGGTTGGTGCTGATCAAGCCTCACCTACCTCAGACTTGCGGAGAAAACTGACCAGCCGGGGAGTTGGTATCACCTATCATGTGAGCGTTCAGCTCGCAAGCCGGATCTTTTCGGGAGGGAGTGTGACAGGTCCTCAAGGCGACTATGACCATGTTTCACCTTTCATTTGGCGATTAGTTTGTAAGAGGAAAAGGAACTCAGTCGGCACAGTACGCGACCGGGCGGGTAATGGGAAGTCGTTGGTTTTGGTGGCCCTATGGCGGCGAATTCACAGCCCACTGATTGAGAGGCCTCTGATGACCCACATCAGCACACTGGCATGACGAACCTAGAAGAGAATTTATGATGGCACAGGTATCTTCAGGCTCATGTTCAGAATGCTTTGGCACAGGTATGTGTCACCAAATTTCCTGCTGCCCTAAAACCCCTTGCTGGTGATCAGATTTAGGCTAGAGATCCGCCAGTACGAGTCGTATGAGTCCAGAAATGTCTTCCGTTTGGACGGAGGACGTCATACGATTTATTTGCCGGTTATAACCTGCTTCCAGGGAGAGGAGAAGTCTCGTCAAGTCTCGTGATTGTTGAATTTCCCACGCGAGTATCCCTTTCCCCCCGACATTCTCCAGGTCGATGAGTCTATCAGTCGATCGAGTTCCGGAAAAGTTCCCATTCGCGCTGATGAGGAGCCGCTGGCTCTGCCTGTAATTCATGACGAGTGAAGCTAAGGGCGAATCGATCCGAGTTCCTGACCCTTCATGCTGTTCTGCACGATATGCAAGCTTGGGGGCAATGGTCAGGGGAGTGAATGGACGAAAGCTTGCCGTGATCGTCTGCATTTTAGTGCGATGGTCCGATCCATTATGCAGAGGATCGGTTCCGAGGAGGTAACTGGATTCCAATCTGGCGTCCCAAGCTGTGCCGTTATAGCTAAGGGCTGCCTCCAGGGTGTGATTGTTCGTTCTCTGTAGCGCGATGCCATTCGGATCAAGTGTGCTATTCAGAGTAGTCTGCCTGTAGGTCAACCCAAGGTTCGGCCAGGCAGACTTACTCAATGAGAGGCCGACTTGGCCATAAGACTGGTCTAAGCGTGCGCGCGCGGGATCCGCTTCCACGTTATCCCATTGTTGGCCGATGGCACTTCGAACGATCGCCAACCCATTCTTCCACTCTCCCCAAACTTCTCTCTGGACCTGATCTGTTCCACTGTAGAAGGCTTGACCTGCAGTGCGATACGTCATTCCATAGCGGACAGGTCCTGAGGAACTAATGAGGCCAAGTCGCATCATGCGGGCTGATGGATCATCTCGGGTCTCGCCGGGAATACTCTGTTGGAATCCTACTGCCCCTCCCTGATTGTTGGCCACTTCCGTTTCCGTCGAGAATGCCCCATTGAGCCAGGTTGTCGAGGCAAGAAGACCCTGTGGTCGGGGCCGAGTGATATCAAGTGCCAGGGAACGGCCACTCGTCGGAGCACTAGGTGGTGAATAGAAGGTCTGTGTGATCGTAGCTTGATACGCAGAAGTCGCGGCTGGCTTCGGACTGGTCAGCAGTTCTTGACCGGAAAACCAAGAAGACCCCTGCAGAGAGATCTGATTCGGTTGTTCCTCGCTTCCCCAGGTTGAGCTAGCGCGCAGGACGACTAACAACACCAGTCCAAATTTCAGGATGATAGGCATGAGTTGCACCGGGCAGAAGCAGCTGTACTAAGAGATTCTTTTCACATCTGGAAATGTTGTCCCACGCAAACCGCATACCGAGCATCCATCATAGAAGAAGTTCACAACATGGCAATTTCTGAATGGAACAGGTTTTGCGGAGCTGTATGCGTGTATGTGGACGAATACGTTGTAGAACGAATATGGTGAATAGATTGGACTAGCGACAGATCTTCTGCCTGATGCAGGGAGGCCGAGAAAAGAACGTCGGGAAGAATTCTTGGCCGGCTCCTCGGAATTCTTGGGGCGGAAGTGGAAGTCTCGCAGGGTATGATCCGGAGATATGCGGAACCACCTTTCAGTCGAGAGTGATGCTGATCCGATTTCGACTTGCCATTGGAATAGCATTTAAACTGCAGATTCCCACGCTGATCGCCCTTCCCATCATCCGAGCCGACGTTGTCCGTGATTGCTAAGTGGTCCTCGAGCGCGTCGACTAGAGCCCTCTCATTGAAAAAAGCACAAAGTCTGTATGGTTTCTCCTTCGAATTCTACAACTCCAATAATTTGAAGCACCACACAATCATTTAATCATTCGATGAGTTGCAATGAGCATCCATGGCACGGGCCTTGCTCACTTCATGCTCAAATCATGCTGCAAGGTAAGTCCTAATTATTAATTCTTAATTACTTATCCAACCAATATATCGATATCCACCTGCTTCCTGGAGATGCATATGACCGCTTTGACCAAGGATCAATTTGGCTTACCGCAGACCAGAATCACAGAGGCCGTCCGCATGTCGCTATGTCTGACCGTTAGCATTATGGGGCTGTTTCTTACGATGATGCTCCTTCTAACCGGATGCGGCGGCGGAGAAGAGACTCCCGCTAATGGAGGCGCCACCGCGTCCCTGTCATGGGATCCAGTTCATGACCCTTCAGTCATTGCCTATTTCGTGCATTATGGCCGGCAATCACCAGGTCAACCGGGTAGCTGCGCATATGAAAGTTCCATGCACGCGTCCGTCCCATCAGCCACGGTCACAAACCTTGAGCCC
>DATDFW010000443.1:0-10623 GCA_036522375.1 Nitrospiraceae bacterium | reverse complement strand
AGCCGCGCCGCCGGGCTTCCAATTCAAATTCGTCGGTAGGTCCCACGATGTGGCCCCGCGATACATCTGTTGATAGGGCACCTGACGTTCGTGGTCGATGGAACCAGGGAATGGGATTAGGTTTTCGAGGCCGCAGCTGCTCCAATCGGCTCTTCAGCCTTACGGGTGACCCCGGGTTGCCCTTTTGCACTCGCGACGAACTCTCGATCTTCGACCTTGGCAAACTTGCCCTTCTTCCCCCGGAGATAATACAACTTCGCCCGACGCACCTTGCCCTGACGCATGACTTCCACACGCGTGACGATCGGCGAATGGAGAGGGAAAATTCGTTCCACGCCGACACCGTAGGAGACTTTGCGTACCGTGAAGGTCTCCGTGTTCAGCAAGCCTTTACAAGCGATCACTGCCCCTTCGAACACCTGAATACGTTCTTTTTCCCCTTCGACCACTTTCACGTGCACGCGGACGGTGTCTCCAATTTCAAACCTCGGCACCGACTTCTTCGTGAAAGACCGTTGTACCCGTTCCAACCGATTCATGAGACTATCCCTCCCCCCCACATCGAACAGGCATGACCGGCACGCCTTCACGAGTAAGTTCGTCTAGCAATTGTTGATCTTCGAGACTCAAGACCCGCTCTTGCAAAAGATCGGGCCGTCTCTGATACGTACTTCGCAGGGCTTCCTTACGACGCCACAGACGGATGGCCTCGTGATGTCCTGAAAGCAGCACCTCTGGCACGGCCATGCCTCGAACCTCCGCAGGTCTTGTATAGTGCGGATATTCCAGCAACGCATCCGCGAACGACTCTTCCACGATCGACTCCGGATCACCCAATACGCCGGGAACCAAGCGGGCTGCGGCATCGATGAGCACCAGCGCCGGTAACTCACCCCCGGTCAAGACATAATCCCCGATAGAAACTTCTTCCGGTTGCAATGCCAATCTCACCCGTTCATCGACTCCCTCATAGTGGCCACAGAGAAAGACGAGTCGGCGTCGGTCGGCCGCCAGATCTTTCGCATAGGTCTGCGTGAACGGACGACCGTGCGGCGACGGAAACAGCAACCGAATCTCTTCACCAGCCTCTAGATACTCGGCCTGAATCTGTTCCACTGCGCGCAAGATGGGCTCGGCCTTCATCACCATTCCGGCCCCTCCGCCATAGGGCATGTCGTCTGCTAGCTTGTGGCGATCGAGGGTATAATCACGCAGATTGCGGACCTGCACATTGAGGAGACCCTTTTCTTGTGCTCGTTTGAGAATACTCTGACCCAGCACCGGCGCCACCATGTCGGGAAACAGCGTCAGGATGTCACATCGCATGGCAATCCTCAACTAAGTCTTCAATCCCGCGAACCATCATCCGGCGACGCACAAGATCCACCGAGGTCACAAAGCTCTTCGCGGCGGGGATGAGAATCTCTTCCGTTCCCTTGCGAATCACGAAGACGTGATTGTCAGGTATCTCCAAAATCGTCTCCAGCATCCCGATTTCTTCGCCCCGTTCGTTCTGAACCGTCATCCCGATGAGATCACATTCACAATAGACGTCCGCGGACAACATGGCTGCAGGACGGCGCGGCACTTGAAGCAATCCTCCACGCAGCACCCCAGCCTCCTCCGGCGTCGTCACCCCCACAAGACCCATGATGTAGGTCGAGCCAGCACGGCGCACATGCGTCACGATCCTGTCCACGAGTTGTCCTGTCGGTCCTAAGACCTGGACCTGCTTCAGCTGATCCAGCCGGCCGGGCACATCACTCAACGATCGCACCTTAAATTCGCCCAGCACACCAAAGGACCGCTCGATCTTGCCAATCGTGACAAGATCTGCCTGAGCCGTAGTCATGTGCTAGCGCCCTTCTTCTTCGCCGCTTTCTCTGTCTCAAACTGTTTCCAGACACCGCATCGACGAAGCAATGTCCGCACCGTGACCGTTGGCTGGGCACCCTGGCGCAACCAGCTCAACACACGCTCTTGCTTCAGCTCCGGCACCGCCGGTTCCTTCAAGGGATCAAAAATCCCAAGAATTTCCAGAAACCGCCCGTCGCGCGGCTTCCGAGAATCCGCTGCCACCACGCGGTAAAGCGGTCGCTTATGTCGTCCAGTCCTCGTCAATCTCAAATGAACAGCCACGAGACTCCTCCTCCTAATTACGAAAATCTTCAGATCGTTCTCAATTCTGACCTATCTGGAGCGCATCAGTTGCGCGAACTGCCGGCGCCCCCCAGATCCCGCCGCCATAACCTTGGCGATTTTTCTTGCAGAGAGAAACTGTTTAATCAACCGATTCACCTCCTGCACGTTTGTTCCACTTCCACGGGCGATCCGCTTCTTTCGGCTCCCATTAATAACCGTATGATCGCGCCGTTCTCGCAAAGTCATCGAGTCAATCATCGCCGCAACCCGCTTCATCTCTCGCTCCGCCACCTGCCCTTCCATCGCTCCCTTGAGCTTCTGACCGCCAGGCAACATCCCTAAAATCTGGTCCAACGAACCCAGACGGTTGACCTGGCCCAACTGAGCACGGAAATCCTCCAACGTGAACGTATTGCTGGTGATTCGCTTCTGCGCTTCCTCCACCTGTTCGCGCGTAATGGTCTCTTGGGCTTTTTCAATTAACGAGAGTACGTCACCCATTCCGAGGATGCGCGAGGCCATGCGATCTGGATGAAACAACTCAAGTGCATCAAGCTTCTCGCCCACGCCCAGGAACTTAATCGGCTTGCCCGTCACCGCCCGAATAGACAGTACCGCTCCGCCTCGGGCATCACCTTCGACCTTGGTGAGAATGACACCGGTCAGTCCGATCCGCTGCTCGAACTGGCTTGCCATCGTGACCGCGTCTTGGCCGGTCATGGCATCTGCCACTAAGAGAACCTCGCTCGGTTGCACGGCGGCCTTCACTGCAACCAACTCCCCCATCAACTCATCATCAATGTGGAGACGTCCGCCGGTGTCCAGTACGACAAGATCGTGCCCCTGGTCGCGTCCCCGTTCCACGCCAGCCTGACAGATGCGAACGACATCCGTTTGGGAAGCGTGCGTCTGATCGACCCGATGCACATCGATCTCAAGATCGCGTCCCAGACTCGCCAATTGATCACCGGCTGCGGGACGACGAGGATCTGCTGCGACAAGAAGAACCCGTTTCCCTTGAGTCTTGAAATATCGTCCAAGCTTGCCGCAGGTGGTCGTCTTTCCCGCTCCTTGAAGCCCCACCATCATGACGACCGTTGGGGGATTCGAAGTCAGAGTCAGTCCGGCTCGCTCACGGCCCATCATCTCCCGCAGCTCCTCCCACACAATCTTCACAACCTGATGACCGGGTGTTAAGCTTCGGAGGACTTCTTGACCGACAGCCTTTTCACGAACTCGATCGATGAAATCCTTGACGATCTTGAAGTTCACATCGGCTTCGAGCAGCGCGAGGCGCACGTCTTTCAACGCTTCGGTGATATTCTGTTCCGTGAGGACTCCAGAACCGCGTAGCTTCTTGAAAATATTCTCGAATTTTTCGCTCAGAGCGTCCAGCATAGGTTCACAAAGAAAAAGGCAATCGAAGCCTTAACCCGCGATCTCCGATCGCCTCGAAATCTCTAGTAAAAGACCACCGAGGAGTCTAGAGGATGGGACAGGTTGAAGTCAAGGGAACCAGAGCGCAGGCAGTGGGTCAGTTTCAATTTTCTTTTCTATTGCTCATGAGATTCTGCAAACCATTTACAGGCGAACAAGCTCATACAACCTCAGTTAGGAAATGCTCCCCGCTCTCGGACGCCTAGGACGGCTGATAAGGAGGGAAGGTCCGTATGGGAAGCTACCCGCGAAGAGGCGTAGTCAAATCGCAAAAAAGCTGCGATAGCAAGGTGGGACTAGAAATAGGAACTTATCCACGGGCCCATAAACGTTTTTCCTCGCATCCAGCGAAAGCTCCAGCGGATAATCCCGATGCTATCAAGTTTTGACTGTGCTGCGCTATCTGGTCGGCCTACTGATCCCGGTCAGTCTATACGCCAGCGAATCTACTGGCGAGCACTAAGAATCATCCAAAGGTCGATTATTTTGGGAGAGTTCACGACGCATAGCAAAATCATGCCCATCAGGCTGCAATCCTTTTCATGGGATGTAAATCTTGCCTTCCACCTACTCGACGATGGCTATTGAGCTTGTAGGACACGGCGGTCTTAATCACGATGGCTGGAACATTTCCAAAACTGCAATCTTGGTGATTTCTTCAAACGGACCCACTACCAGAGCGCACATTTCATTGACATGTTGTAGACCTTTCGCTATGGTCCGTCGTGTGTATACGAAGAGAGTTGTAAGGCAGTTGTTGTGAAAAAATCACCCTGGGTTCTGCTCATTTTTGTGCTCATCGGTGGACTACTGGGCGGAGTACTGGGGGAAATCCTCCGAGTCATGGCCCCCCAAGGCACGATTCAGTCTGTTTTCGCCACCAGTTTTACCCCGGGCATTAATCCCCCACTGACTATCGATCTGGTTTTGATCAAGCTCACAATGGGCTTCGCGCTCAAAATCAATCTCCTCAGCTTCCTTGGGATGTTTCTTGGCATCTATCTCTACAAAAACATCTAACTAGATCTCTGGCTTCAATTCTAATTCCTTTAGCTTCAATGCTCGAATCCGGTTTCTGAGGGCTGCTGCCCGTTCAAACTCCAATACCCTGGCGGCGGCTTTCATTTCCGTTTCCAGTCGTTTAATGATCTGGTCATTCGCTTCCTCTGTTCCATAGATGGCCGGTGCCTCCGCGACTAAATCCAGTTGAGCATCACCAACATCCGCCGTTGCATACTCCAGTGACAGCACATCCTTCTTGATACTCGCGGGTACGATACCATGTCTGGCATTATAGTCGGCCTGAATCGTGCGTCGACGATCAGTCTCGGCAACCGCCATCTGCATGGAATCGGTGACAGCATCACCGTACATAATTACGTGGCCACGCACATTTCTTGCCGCCCGTCCAGCCGTCTGGATCAATGCTCGATACGACCGAAGGTATCCCTCCTTATCTGCATCGAGAATAGCCACCAGGGTGACCTCGGGAAGATCGAGCCCTTCGCGCAGGAGATTGATCCCCACCAGCACGTCGAAGATCCCGCGTCGCAAGTCGCGTATGATCTCAGCCCGCTCCAATGTCTTGATGTCTGAGTGCAGATACCGGACCTTGACACCGAGGTCGTGGTAATACTCGCTTAAGTCCTCCGCCATTCGCTTGGTTAACGTTGTAATCAGTACACGTCCTCCCTGCGCCACTTCAGTCCGCACTTCGCCCAGGAGGTGATCCACCTGCCCTTTGGCCGGATGCACCTCGATGACTGGATCCATAAGACCGGTCGGACGAAGGATTTGCTCGACTATCTCCCCACCCGCATGCCCCAGCTCATAGGGGCCTGGCGTCGCGGAGACATAGACCGCCTGTTTCAGGCAGCGCTCAAATTCAGCGAACGTAAGGGGACGATTATCAATTGCGGACGGCAACCGGAATCCGTACTCGACCAACGTGCGCTTTCGCGAATAGTCACCTTCATACATCCCACCCACTTGGGGAATCGTCGCATGAGATTCATCGACGATCAACAGAAAATCCTTGGGAAAATAGTCAAGGAGCGTCGGAGGCTGCTCACCGGGTGCGCGGCCGCTGAGATGCCGTGAGTAGTTCTCAATGCCGTGGCAGTACCCCATGGCCCGAATCATTTCAAGATCGAACTTGGTGCGCTGCGCGATCCGCTGAGCCTCCACAAGCTGATTCTGTTTCTTGAAATAGGCGATGCGTTCTTCCAGTTCTTCTTCGATGCCTGTGATCGCCCGCTCATACCGGTCCGGCGCAATGAGATAATGCGTGTTGGGATAGATCGCAACTTTTGAAAGCTGCTTAATCGACTTTCCCGTGAGCGGATCAATTTCATGAATCGCGTCGACTACGTCACCGAACAACTCAATCCGCACGGACACCGCATCATTCGAGGCCGGAAAAATCTCGATGACGTCGCCGCGGGCACGGAAGGTCCCGCGATGGAAATCCATATCATTGCGGGCATACTGAATCTCGACCAGCTTCGCCAGAATTTTCTCCCGCCGAATCTCCATGCCCTCTTCTAGAAACACCACCATCTCGTGGTACACCTCCGGCGATCCCAGGCCATAAATACAAGACACCGACGAGACGATCAGCACGTCGTCCTGCTGGAGCAGCGCGGTCGTCGCCGCATGCCGCATCTGATCGATTGCATCGTTGACGGAGGCATCTTTGGCAATGTACGTATTGCTTTGGGGAATATAGGCTTCTGGCTGGTAGTAATCGTAATAGCTGACGAAATACTCCACGGCGTTGTGGGGGAAAAACTGTTTGAACTCTTGATAGAGCTGACCGGCCAGGGTCTTGTTATGGACCAGAACCAGCGTGGGCTTCTGCACCTGTGCCACAACATTGGCCATGGTAAAGGTCTTACCGGATCCGGTGACACCAAGCAGCGTCTGGTGCTTCCGCCCAGCCACAATCCCGGCCACCAACTTATCGATGGCCTGGCCTTGATCTCCGCAGGGCTTGAATGGGGCTTCGAGTTGAAACGACGGCATGGGGGCGACCTTTCGGTCGTTATCTTACCATCGGAAACCGCACTGCGCACAACAACGTACGCGCAAGGCAGACACCAACAACATACGAAAGTACCACCGGCCCTTGAGGGTCCGGTGGCATTACGGTTCCGTTAATATCGTGAGTGCCTGGACCCACCGACCGAGGCTCCCGGCCTATGAGTTGTTCCCCGGTTCTCGCCATCACGGAATCGTCTCCCGGATGGTTCGGCACTTCGGCGAGGCCTCTGGCGAGGAGCCTGCTGTTCGCTGACCGACATCGGGGCGGGAGTCGGGAGAGCGATAAGCACGGGAAGCGCGAGTTTCTTCGTCTCGATTCTCAACTGTCTCACCATTCGGAGATATTCCCGCTCTTCGGACTGAGACAGAATCAAAAACGTCGCCCCTTCTTTCTCTGCTCGACCCGTTCGCCCCGTCCGATGGACGTACGAATTCGGATTGGCCGGCAATTCATAGTGAATCACCTGGGCCACATCCTGAATGTCGAGACCTCTGGCCGCCACATCGGTCGCCACGAGGGAACGGAGTCGACCTGCCCGAAACGCACCGAGCGTCCGTTCGCGCTGGGCTTGACTATGATTGCCTGTTAATGCCCCGACTGAAGCCGGCTCTCCACCTAAATGGGACGCCAAGCGCCGCACCTTGTACTTTTGATCACAGAACACCATCGACCGTTCACCACCCGACAGGGTCTGGAGCAGTGTATGCACAAGTTGTGTGCGCGCCTGATCCCCCGGTACAACATAGTAGGCATGCACGATCCTAGTCGGCGTGCTGATCCCTGGGTCAACAGAGATGCGAGCGGGATCGCGTTGCATGCTCTGGGCGAGTGTCTGAATGTCGCCCGAAAATGTCGCGGAGAACAGGAGCGTCTGACGTTCAGTCGGAAGGAGACGAATGATCCGTTGAATGTCCCGCAGGAATCCTCGGTCCAGCATCTGGTCGGCTTCATCCATTACGAGAAACGTCACGCCACCCAACTTCAAGTGACCAGATCCGGCTAAATCGAGCAGCCGTCCTGGCGTACCGACCACCACCAATGGCGGTCGCTGCAGTGCACGGTAATGGCGTTCAATCGGCGTTCCGCCGTATACCGCCAAGGAGGTCACGGACATCGGAGCATACTTGCGTAGCTCCATTTCGATCTGGAGCGCCAATTCCCGCGTGGGTGCCAACACCAGAAACTTCGGACCGGAAGCGGGATTCAGTCCCGACTTGGTATAGGGACCAGGCGCGGGGACAAAGGCCTCGCGTCGCATGACCTGCTCGATTATCGGCAGCAAAAACGCCAGGGTTTTTCCGCTCCCGGTTTTGGCTTGTGCCATAATGTCCCGGCCTTTCAGTGACAGTGGAATGGCAGCCTGTTGCACCGGCGTGGGTATCGTCAGACCCGCCTGTGTCAGGCGCTGGATAAGGGATTGAGGTAAGCTCATATCAGCAAACGTAGACATAAAACTCCTTGTATGTGACACTTCCTGAGACTGCAAGCCAGCCTAGTCAGAAGGCCGAGAATCGCATCGAGTTGATGGGCAATTCTAGGAAGGAAGTAGCGGGGCTGCCGGATAGCAGCCCCGACGTGTGAACACTCGTTACAGTTTAGTACCGATCACCACCACCACGGCCACCACGGCCACCGCCCCCACCGCCAGTACGTGGCTCCTGGGGACGCGCTTCGTTCACGGTCAACGTGCGGCCACCCAACTCGGTACCGTTCAGAGCAGTGATTGCCGCCTGCGCTTCTGCATCCGAGGACATCTCCACGAATCCAAACCCGCGGGACTGGCCGGTGAACTTATCTGTAATAATCCGAGACGATGTCACCGCTCCGTGAGCAGCAAACAGATCGCTCAGCTGTTGCTCGGTAGTTGAATACGGCAAACCCCCGACATAGATCTTCGAACCCATTGGGCTCCTCCTTTGAGAATATATGTTGTCTTGGACTCGAGAACAAAGTGAGGAAGGAAGGGGCCGAAGATGCAACCACCATGGCGGCTCAAGGCTGGCTTCCGATCAATTCCCGGGAAGAACCAAAACAACATCTGTCTTAGGCCTTGTCTCTCTCTGTGGCGTCACCGCCAGGCCTTTCGCAGTGATACACGTTTAGACTCTACTCCTCATCCCTCTCAAATGCAAGGGATGACTCAATCAACGGGATGCAGCACGTCCCGTTTAAAAAGAAGCCGAAGGGCAGTCGGCCTTCAGTGGGGATAATCCAGCGGTGCGGCGCCCCTGAAGTACCGTTGTGCCGAGATATCCCCTAGCAGTTTCTTGTGAGTGGTACGTTCCCTCACCAGTATCTTTATCTTACGGCGGTGGTTGTTTTTTTTTGATATCGAGAATATCTTGTTGGAACCGATCACGCGCCGCCAAGATGACCTTCCGCCGTTTCCACCGACCCCAAGTCCACCATCGGAGACGATCTCGAAAGGTGACGACCGGCGCCGGAGCGCTTCCACCTGGCGCATGCTGAAAATCATAGCCCTGGTGCGATGCGCGCCCCTCAAAGAACCGGCGGTAGAGATGATCGTACAATCCTTTGCCTGAATCACTTACACCCACTGTATCCTCCCTATAATAGCTGCTCCAATTGCCGGCTCTCCGTTACCGGGGGCGAACAGGTCTGACGGTGACAGACATAAGCCGTTGGGTGTCCGTGTACACTTATCTTCCCTTCGGCGAGCGGCAAGCTGGATTCAGCGGCACGAGGAGACATCCCGGTCACCAGCACCATACGATTCGGCAGATAGTATTGATGGATGGTTGAAAGTAACGCCTCGGTCTTCGTATCGCCACGAGTCCCAACCACAACTATTTCTTGTGGCGTTGCTAGGTACCAATCCAATGCGCAGAGCATAGCCGATGAGCCGTAGGGATTGTGTTCCATCACGTTCCGGAACACCCGGAACAGCTGCTCGGCCAGGTCATGATATCTCTGCTCTCTTGTGAAGGAGAAGAGTCTCAACAAGACCAAGGCAACAATGGCATTGCCGGATGGAACGGCACTATCGGTGCCGGACTTCATGCGATGGAGGAGAGTTTCATGGTCGCCGCTGGTGTAAAAGCACCCACCAACGGCGTCATCCCAATAACGCTCCAGCAGATGGTCCGTCGCCTGGCGGGCTTGCTCCAGATACCATCGATGCGACGTTGCTTCGAATGCGTCCAGCAGGGCGGCGGCGAAACACGCTGCATCGTCCAGATATCCGTTCAAGCGCCCCCTGCCCGCCGTGACCGTACGATAGACTCGTCCGTTCTCGACTGCGTAGTCCAACAGGAATGTGAGCGCCCGTTCCGCAGCCGCCAGATACGAGGGATCCCCGAACGCCTGATAGGCGTCGAGATAGGCGGAGACCATCATCGCATTCCAACTCGTGAGAATATTGTCGTCACGCTGCGGCATCGTCCGTTGCTCGCGTGCTGCAAGCAACTTCGTTCTGGCAGGGTGCAACGAGAACTCTACCTCTTTTTGCGCTTCGGGCCCGAGCTGAGTCTTACCGAGCCGATTCAACACGTTCTTACCTTCGAAGTTGCCGTTCTCTGTCACTCCATAGTGACGGCAGAATTCCTCTGCCATGTCACTCCCCAGCACCGCGACAATCTCTTTCCGCTCCCAGACGAAGTAGGCTCCCTCATGCCCTTCACTATCGGCATCCTGCGCGGCGAAGAATGCGCCGTCCTGGCTTGTGAGTTCACGGCGAACGTACTCTAAGGTCTCTTCCACAACCTCTCGAAACCGGGGCTCCTTGGTGAGGCGCCAAGCATCCAGATAGATCCGCACCAGCTGCGCATTGTCGTAAAGCATCTTCTCAAAATGGGGAATCAACCACTGACCGTCCACCGAGTAGCGATGGAACCCGCCGCCGAGATGATCGTAGATCCCTCCTGCTGCCATCGACCTTAACTGTAACAATACCTGTTGTTGATGGGAGATATCTTTCGTCCGAGCCGTTTGGCGAAGTAACAGGCTGAGCGGGGGGACCGTCGGAAATTTCGGCCCCTCAC
>DATDFW010000442.1:0-14098 GCA_036522375.1 Nitrospiraceae bacterium | reverse complement strand
ATCTTGGCCGCCCCGATATCCCACACCTGAAATCCCGTGTCGCCGGGCGTAAAGAACAGTGTTTCTTCGAAAAAGAGATGCGTCTTACGATAACACCCAATAAATCCTGACGAACCGACGATCACGGCGGAGTTATACCAGACAGTCCCTGCATGCTCCGGAAGGCCGGCGACGATGATCATCCGTCGGCGTTTCGCTAGGTCGATCAGTCGTTGTGTGGTTGGGCCGTCCGGCACGGATTCCGACAGCATAGCCATTTCATGCTGTGAGACGAACTGATAACCCGAAGCAAATAACTCAGGCAAGACGATCAAGTCAGCGTCAGCCCGGTCGAGTGTCTCCACAACCTTATCAAGGTTGTGCGATACATCGCCGAAGACCGGAGCGAACTGGAAAAACCCGACCCGCATGATTGTCATACCCCCAGAACAAAACGGGCAGGGTTGCCCCTGCCCGCTCTATCAAACTTTATGGCCGAATGACTTACTTCACTTCGGTCAAATGGGTGACCGCCCCCTCAGCATGTTGTGTGGCAACATCGGCATGGCCGGCTTTGCCATGTTCAACGGCTTCCTTGAGATGTTTGACCCCTTCATCTACGTGTGGATTCTTCCCGGCGGCTCCCGCATGCTTGAGTGCTTCCTCAGCATGTTTGACCAATACATCGGCATGCCCCTGTTTACCATGTGCCACAGCTTCCTTGGCATGCTCCAAAGCTTCAGCCGCATGCTTGTCAGCCGCGAGGGCGAGCCCGCTGAACAGCGGGAAGCCAATAAGCGCGACTGCCGCCACGACTAGTGCTCCGCGCTGGATTCTCATTTTCATGGATTCCTCCTCAATGGTTAAGGGTTCATGCACCGGGGTGAACGGTATTCGACACGGAATTCGAGTCGCTTCACCTTACACAGCCATCTTTTCACTGTCAAGAAGGCCTCACCTGAGGATCGACGTTCAGGATGTGCTGCAATCCTTTCGCATCTTTTTCCACGGGACAGGCAAAATCACGGCTCCACTCCCACCAGGATCCCGGATAGTTGCGGACCTTCCAGTACCCTGAGAGTTTGAGGATGAAATATAGCCAGGCCGAACGGACGCCGCCGGTACAATAGCAGATGATGTCTTGATCCTGCCTCAGACCTTTCTCGGCAAGATTCTCTGTGATCGTCGCCAGATCTTTTACCGTCGCATTCGCGTGAAGAAATCCATTCCACGCCAGATGAATCGCGGACGGAATATGGCCGGGTCGCGGTATACCCGATACCTCTTTCCCAAGATACTCTTCGAGACTGCGCGCGTCGACGATCACGGTGCCAGGATGCGGCTGCTTCACTAGGTGCTTCAGTTCGTCCTTACTGGCGATGACAGCGGCCACCGGTTTGACGGTAAAGGTCCCCTGCTTGGGCATCACGCACCCATGTTCAAACGGCCGTTTTTCCTGCACCCACTTGACCCACCCGCCGTCGAGAATCCTTAGACGCGTGTGTCCAAGATATTCCAACATCCAGAACATGCGGCCTTCGTCCCCCCAGTTGTCGAACGGATTGGAATAGATGACCACCTCGCTGTCCTGACTGATGCCCAAGGCACGGATCTTCTGTTCTAGGCGTCCGTGATCGTGGTCCAGCAATCCCTTCGGTACAGCAACGGGGTCGCTATATTCATGCCACGTCGAATGCACCGCTCCTGGAATATGGCCGCCAAACTCATAGGCCGCCCGCCCACGCACATCTAGAATGACCAAGCCTGGTTGCCCCAATCTCTCCTGGAGCCTGTCGGTGTCGATCAGCAACTCGTGTGTCATGTCGTTCCTTTTGTCCTGTGAACCATCAACCCTTAACTCCCCCATAGCAACGCTGCCCATCCGCCTGACCGCTGAGAGCCTGTTACCATCGTTTGTTGACAACCATTTTCATGCGGCTAAAAGCGCCTGAATGTGGCAATCGACCGAGGCAGCTAATGCTCTCAGATCGTACCCACCTTCGAGCGACGACAGCACCCGTCCGCCGGCATGTCGTTTGGCTATGTTAGCTACGATGCCGGTAAGGTCGGCGTAGCCATCTTCCGTCAACCTCATGCTCGCCAGAGGATCGTCTTTGTGCGCGTCGAATCCAGCAGAAATGATCACGAACTCCGGTTTGAAGTCATCGGCCGCCGGCACCAACGACTTCTGAAAAACAGCGCGATACTCTTCATCACCCTCACCAGACTTCATCGGCACATTGATCGTGTATCCTTCTCCTGCCCCTCGTCCCCGCTCCGTCGCGTGGCCTGTACCAGGATAGTGCGGATACTGGTGTGTACTGAAGAACAGCACAGATGGATCCTCCTCAAAACTATGCTGCGTGCCATTGCCGTGGTGCACATCCCAATCGACAATCAACACACGGCTCAGACCATGTTTCTTCTGAACATAGCGTGCGGCAATCGCGACGTTATTGAGAAGGCAAAAGCCCATTGCGCCCCCCGCTTCGGCATGATGCCCTGGCGGCCTCACCGGACAAAATACGTGGTCCACTTGCCGCCTCATGATCGCATCGACAGCAGCCAATGTCCCGCCTGCCGCAAGATACGCGGCAGTCAATGAGCCAGGAGACATCGAGGTATCGGGATCGAGCGAAACCCGGCCATCTATCGGGGCGTGGGTCTTCAACATCGCAAGATACGAGGGCTTGTGGATCGCTGTAATCCATTCGTCCTCAGCCACTCGCGGCTCAATTCTCGCCAGCCTGGCTATTGTGCCACTCTGCTCCAGCCTTTGCATAATCACACGAAGCCGATTGGGCGACTCAGGATGCCCGGCTCCCATGTCATGTTCCAAATATGCAGGGTGATAAACAAGGCCCGTCTTACCCATAAATGCTCCGCCTTCCTATCGAGCAAGACGCTCAAAATGGCTGCTCAGCTAGGCCGCAGCGAGTGACACCCCCCGAGGCGTACCCTTACGGTACGTTGAGGGGTGGAACGATGCGAGAACAACGCTGGCAGACTTTTTCAGCGTCTTGCAGGAGTCAGATTAGCATGCAGGAAACAGCATAGACAACGAGCACGCGCACTGTTATCGTCTATCGAACTGGAGGTAGAAATGCCAAATCAACGAATCGAACCGTTGAAGAAAGTCCTGACGATCGATCCGAACGACGAAGTGGCCTGGTTTGGTCTCGGAAAGGCCTATATGGAAGATGAAAATTTCGAAGCTGCGGCTACGGCCCTTCAACAATGCGTAACCGTTAAACCCACATATTCGGCCGCCTACTTTGCCTGGGCCCAATCACTGCAGAAGCTGGGTCGAATAGACGAGTGTCGAACCGTCTGCGCCATAGGAATCGATGTGTCCACGAAAAACGGCGACGCCATGGTGACGAAGAATTTCGAACTGCTGAAGAGTTCGTTGCCGTCGTAAAGTCTCAAACTCCACCAATTAGCCTCATACTTTACACAGTCCGACACTCCTATAGGATGTTCAAAAAGTTCAGACTTCTCACCCACCTCCGGCGCCCCGAGACGCGCCGTTCCGCGGGCAAGCAGACAAGGTCGCAGCACATGAAGAAGCTGAGGTTGAGGTCAAGCTTGAGGAAGATCTGATTTCTTTACCTCAGCCTTAGCCTGGACCTTAACCTTTCAGACTGCTGACGGACTTTTTCAGCATCCTGCTAAACCGGCTCCGCGCCTTCATCGTCATCATCAGATGACAGATCGATGGTTTCCGGCTGGCGCTTGGTGATTTCTTCGTATACTTCATCGAGCCAGCGGCTCGCGTAGCCAAGTATTTCTCTGACCAACTGTTCCGACTGACCTGTGCGTCTCATAGTCCATTGGCTCACATATTCCAACAGCACATCTCTTTCGAACCGCTCCGACGATTGCAGGGCGAGCGACGTCATTTCACTCATCCCCGTCTTGAGAATCTCGGCTACCGTATCGCGCCCATAGGACGTACTGGCGGTGACATACTGGACTGCCCTATTGAGTTCTTGGTCGGTCATAATAGTCTCCCGTCTCTCCTAGCGCATCATACCGAGAATGTCACCGCAGATGGAAGATTTCACATGGCTCCAGGCGAGAGAAATATTTTCCGACCGCTCAGACCGAATGGTATGATTGGAACAGAGCAAACTCAGCCCGCACGATGCATGAGGGCGCGATGAAGGAGACGCGACGTATGGCTGTGAAGACCAGACGAAAGAAATCCATCGCACGCACAACCGCTTCTCCGAGTGCGCGGAGTTCCATATATTCTGATCGCTGGGATCTCTCACACCTGGCAGAAAATCCGGTCCAGCATTTCGAGGCCTTGGCAGGAGCGATCGAGTCCAAGGTCGCGCGATTGGAATCTACACGGGCTCAACTCAGTCCGACCATGTCGACGTCACTCTTCCACACTCTGCTGACTCTCAGCGAAGATATTGCAGCCGCCTCCTCCCGGCTCAGTGCCTATGCCTATCTCTGGTTCTCCGAAAATACGAAAGACCTCGCCGCGCGTTCGTTTAAGGGCAAAGTTGAGGAGCGTCTGACGGCATTGCACAATCGGTTGGTATTTTTTGATCTGTGGTGGCAGAGCGTCGATGCAAACAACGCGAGTCGGCTCATGTCCGGAACGGGTACACTCCGGTATCACCTCGAAACCGTTCGTCGGTTTCAGCCCCACACACTGTCTGAATCGGAGGAGAAGATCGTCAATATCAAGAACGTCACGGGTCGCAACGCAGTCCATTCACTCTACGACGTCGTGACAAATGGCTTTACATTCACGCTCACCGTCAAGGACAAACGGAAGACGATGACGCGCGAGGAACTCTCGTCCTATCTCCGCCATACACAAGGACGACTGCGTGAAACCGCCTATCGAGAGCTTTATCGTGTCTACGCCGATCACCACGACCTGCTGGGCGAAATCTACAAGACTTTGGTCAACGACTGGAAAATGGAGAATCTCCAGCTGCGCCGGTTTGTGTCCCCAATTGCCACCCGCAACCTTGGGAACGACATTCCAGATGAAGCCGTGACATGTCTTCTGAATGTCTGTCAGAAGAACGCTGGCATCTTTCAGCACTATTTCCGTATCAAGGCTCGCCTGTGCAAGATCAAGCCGATGAACCGCTATCACATCTATGCGCCGCATCGCACAGAACAGAAATCCTATCGTTATCAGGATGCCGTCCGAATGGTACTCGACGCCTACCGAGGATTTTCTCCGCAATTCGCTGAGCTGGCGGAACGGGTGATGCATGAACACCATATTGACGCCGGCACGAGACCCGGGAAAATCGGAGGCGCCTATTGTTACAGTGTTGTGCCGAACATGACCCCCTACGTACTACTGAACTTCACCGGCAAGGCACGCGATATCGCAACCATGGCCCATGAGCTCGGCCATGCCGTCCACGGCATGCTAGCGGCACGGCACTCCATGTTCACCTTCCATTCCACCCTCCCACTGGCTGAAACTGCTTCGGTGTTCGGAGAACGCATCCTGTCCGATGCCCTCATGAACCAGGAACAGGACAAGAAGGTGAGGCAGGGGCTTTTGATCAATCAGTTGGATGATATCTATGCCACGGTCCTCCGGCAAGCCTATTTTGTCCAATTCGAGAATCAAGCCCATGAGATGATTGCTCAGGGCGCGACCGTGAAGGACCTGGCCAAGATCTATCTTGCCGAGGTGCGGCAGCAATTTGGAAATAGCATTAGAGTCCCGGATGAATTTCAATGGGAATGGCTGACCATTCCGCACATCTTCGCCAGCCCCTTCTATTGTTATGCCTACAGCTTCGGGAACTTATCGGTCCTAGCACTCTATCGGATGTATCAGAAAGAAGGAGCTTCGTTCGTTCCCAAGTATCTGGATTTACTGAGTACGGGCGGGTCGGAGGCACCGCAAACGATGCTCACCAAGGTTGGGGTCGACATGAATTCTGAAGACTTTTGGCAATCGGGGTTCGATACGATTCGCGAGATGATCGATCAGCTAGAACAGACGTTATAAGATCTTGAAACGAATGAGATTCCCACCCCTCCCCCTCGTTATCGCACTTGCTCCTCCATACCCCTCTTGACAGATAGACAGAACGGTAGTATTCTTATCTTTGATAATGGTTATCATAATCGGTAATGACAGACGAAACTTAAGGAGTACAGCAGATGTACCTCTGCCTCTGCAAGGGAATCACTGATTCAGATGTCCGGGAAGTAGGACAGCAAGGCATCGTGATGCCAGGCGAATTGATAACGAAATTCGGACTGAAAGATGCAGGTTGCTGTGGTCGCTGCTCAAAGAATATTCATGAATTTGTGGAGATCGCAACGAGTTCCCACCAAGTGCCTTCCAACGGAGTGCGAAGCTAAGCCCCCTGCAAAACTTTCGAGACACTGATCCCCTCGTCAACGATGAAGACAATACGTGTCTCTACACATAGAGACTTGTGCCTACTCTTTTAATTCAAAATGAGAAGGGAGAATATGCATGAGTGCAGAACAGGACGCAGGCTGACTAGTGAGAAGAGCCTCGCTGCATCATCACAGCAACTTCGGCGACACGCCGGCCCAATGCCTTGGCATCGGCCAACTCCTTATTGTCGATTCCTGGGCTGTCTCCCTCGGTCGTCGCAGATGCGCCGAAGGCCCCGCCTCCGCTGACAACAATCATCTGATTCCCCAGCATCGCGGCAAGGATCGTCAACATCGTCACTTCCTTCCCACTCGACACCTGACCACCTGTGGCAAAGGCCGCGCCGATCTTGTTCTTCATCTTGAATTCAGGAAACACGCCGAATTTAAACTGCCAGTTGTCGAAGAATGTCTTGACCTCGCCCGACATATTCGACCAATAGACCGGCGAGCCGACCACGATCGCATCGGCTGCGAACAAATCGTCCGCTGTCACCTTGCCGACTCGTTTCAACAGCGCCTCTGTACCGGGCACACTCTTCACACCCTCGACCACCGCTTCGGCCATCCGTTCCGTGTTGCCGGACAGCGAATGGTAGGTCACAAGCACCTTCACCAGCGGAGCCGGCTGTTCGCCAAATGTCTCGCCAGCGCCGATGCCCAACACCAGAAGAAAGGCACTCAGACACAAGGAATGTATGAAACGGAGTTGTACAATATGGATGAGAGGGGGGAGCATCAACTTACTGAGAGAAGGGATCAACGCACAGGATTGGCGTCGGTTCAGCGACGGACAATTTCTTCTTCCATCCGTTCTTCAACGGAAACCTCCGTCAACGTTCCGCGATAGTCGCACTTGTGACAGCGAACCCGCCATTCTTCAATCCACTTTTCTTGCACGTACGACTGCCGACACTTCGGACACACAAACACGCCTTTGACGTAATGCACTTTCCTCGTCTCTTTCATCCATCCACCTCTTGCTGGCCTTCACCGAGGATGGCATAGGGACCAGCGCGATTGCAAGGTATCCCTGGCAGAATTGCCAATGATCTCACACCTCGTAGGAGCCTCCGGCTTGACTCGTCTCCGATGGGCCGATTAGGATGCCTTCGTGCAACATCGCAGATCACTTGCTCTTTTCTTCACCCTTCTCTCCTTGCCCTGCTTTGCCTTGGCGGGAAACGATCCAATCCCGCCCGGGCTGATCCCGATCACCCTCCCGGGAGGCACCATCATACACGCAGAGTTGGCCGACACACCCCAAAAGCGTGCAGAGGGGCTGATGTACCGCGAGCATTTAGGACCCGACCGCGGCATGCTATTTACGTTCTCGCAGGCACAGGCCTGGGTGTTCTGGATGAAGAACACAAAGATCCCGCTCGATCTCATCTGGATGAATGAAAAAAAGCAGATCGTCCATATGGAACAACGCGTTCCGACCTGCACGAGAACGGACGACAGTTGCCCCCAATATCGGCCGAACGAAGACGCGCTCTATGTTTTGGAACTCGCAGGAGGCCGGGCTGAGAGTTTGAAGTTACAGCGGGGATCGAAACTCCAATTCCGGATTCCATAACTGGCTATAGAAAACGTATCATGGTACATGGTCCCCATCTGAAGGGCAACGGGAAACACCACGCAGAATGCTCAAAAAGACCAGGCATCTCACCCGACAAACCCCGACGCGCCCCCGAAACGCGCCATGTCCCAAGCAAGGCCACGGCAAACAAGGCAGGCCGAGGTGAGGTCAAGATTGAGTAAAGATCTGACTTTTTCTGTCTGAGCCTTAACCTTCCAAATCAAGCATCCCAGCTATGATCGTTCCTGCCACGCCCGTAGACGTCGCGCCGTAATTACTCCATCCACATGCTCGACGGCTTTGATTACCTGTTCGAGATGGCGAGTATCCGATACTTCCACGATGAAATCCAACACGGCCTTCTGATCCTCCCGCGTCGTAATTTCGGCACGACTGATGTTGGCATGACATTCCGCTATCGCGGAAGACACGTTCGCCAATACTCCGGTCTTATCGACGGCGACGATAGACATTTTGACCGCGTGCGTGCTGGGCGTATCGGAATCCCACTCCACTTCCACAAGACGCTCCTTATCATAGTCCAGCGCCTCGAGATTCGGGCAATCGATGGCATGGATTGTCAGCCCGCGCCCACGAGTTATATACCCCAGGATGCGGTCGCCGGGCACAGGATGACAGCAGCGCGAGAGCTGCATCAACAAATCCCGAGACCCTTTTACCTGTACGCCGGCACTGTCACTCCTCCCACCTACCGCCTTATGCGCGGAGGGATGCTCCTGAGCCGGCGTCTGAACACCAGAGGATAATGCCGTGAGTTTGCCAATGACCTGTGAGGTCGCCACGCGGCCAAAGCCTACCGCCGCAGCCAATTCTTCGGTGCTGTCGAATCCCAACTGGCGGGCGACTTCGCTGAGTTCCGACGATTTGAACATTCGGGCTGGCGCCATTCCCTGGCGGCGAAACTCCGACTCCAGCAAACGACGCCCGATTTCGATACTCCGCTTCTGCTCTTCGAGCTTGATCCAGTGTTTGATCTTGGTCTTCGCGCGCGAGGTGCGGACAAATTTCAACCAGTCCTTGTGCGGCGATTGTGTGGGAGACGTCAGAATTTCGACCGTATCTCCGCTTTCCAGTTGATGCTTCAGGGGTACGATCTTCCCGTCCACCTTGGCCCCGACACAATGGTCCCCGACTTCGGTGTGAATCGCAAATGCAAAGTCGACCGGTGTCGACCCTCTCGGCAATTCTTTCACAATTCCTTTCGGCGTGAAGACATAGACTACATCGTGAAAGAGATCGAGCTTAACTGAATCCATGAACTGCCGGTTATCCGTCAAATCCTCCTGCCATTCGACAAACTGATGCAGCCACCCGAAAGCCTTGCTGTCACGATCAGCAACGTGTCCTTGTTCTTTATACTTCCAGTGCGCGGCGATGCCGTGCTCCGCGATACGATGCATGTCCTCCGTGCGTATTTGGAATTCGACATGCTCCCCCTTCGGTCCCACCACCGTCGTATGAAGAGATTGATAGAGATTGGACTTTGGAATCGCGATATAGTCCTTGAAGCGTCCGGGTACAGGCCGCCAGACTGAGTGAATGACTCCCAGCACCGCGTAGCAATTCATCTTGGTATCGGTCACAATCCTCAACGCGGTCAAGTCGTAGACTTCCTCAAACGTAATCGATTGTTTATTCATCTTTTGGTAAATGCCGTAGAGATGTTTGGGCCGGCCGTGGACATGTCCGGACAACCCGTTCTCTTGCATGGTTTTCTGCACAAGCCGGCGGACTTCATCGATGTACTGCTGCCGATCCTCATCCCGTTTCGCCACACGGACACGCAACATCTCGTAGACATCAGGTTTGAGATGCTTGAGACACAGATCTTCCAGCTCATTCTTGATCCACCCGATTCCAAGACGATTCGCCAACGGCGCATAGATCTCCAGCGTCTCCTGGGCGATCTCCCGCCGCTTGGCCGGCCGGAGATGCTCCAAGGTACGCATGTTGTGTAGTCTGTCGGCGAGCTTGATGAGGACGACCCGGATATCGTCCGCCATCGACAACACCATCTTGCGGAAGTTCTCCGCCTGTTTTTCTTCATAGCTCCGAAACGTGATTTTGCCGATCTTCGTCACCCCGTCGACCAGATGCACGACATCCTTCCCGAACTCCCGTTCAAGCTCGTCAGGCGTTGCGACCGTATCTTCCAGGGTATCGTGCAGCAGTGCCGCGACGATGGCAGTGACATCCGTTTTGAGCGAGGTCAGGACTCCGGCAACGGCGATAGGATGTTGAACGTAGGGCTCTCCGGACAGACGTCGTTGTCCGACATGGGCTTTCGCAGAAAATTCGTAGGCCTTGCGAACGAGGCCGAGGTCGGCATCAGCATAATAACTTTTGATCCGATCCAGCAGTTGATCAAGTTCAGTGACGGTTTCGTACACCATAATTCGCTCACTGAGTTACTCACGTACACTCGGCCGAACATCGCGAATGCGGAGCTGAATCCGGTCATGTCCGTTCCAGTGATTCAGTTCCGGCGTGAAGGCCAGGTCAACGGGAGCACGGGACTGAATACCCCGTTCCAATAACGACTTCATGCCAAATCCGATACTGTCGAACGGTAGCGAAGCCCCTTGCCGCACGGTCATTTTCAAATGTTTCTCACCAACGGTGCGCGAATCCATAACTTCGAGTCCGGTCACCGCAAATGTCGGTTCTGGATTCCCTTCGCCGAATGGATGCAGCGAACCGAGTTCCTGGATCAACTGCAGATTCACTTCATCCAGACGCACTTCGGCATCGACGTTCAACGTCGGAACCCTGGCACCATCGTGGGTCCACCCAGCCACCACATCGGAGAATCTGTTACGAAATTCTTCGATCCGAGACTCGCGAATGGTCAGGCCAGCCGCACTCGGATGCCCGCCAAACCCCTCCAACATCTTCTGACAGGCGGCCAATCCTCGGTAGAGGTCAAACCCGCCGATCGTCCGTGCTGAACCTTTGGCCACCCCCTGCTCATTGATAGCCATAACAATGGCCGGACGTTGAAACCGTTCGACCAAGCGCGCTGCAACGATACCGACCACCCCGAGATGCCAGTGCCGAGAGGCTAATACGAGTGCTGGCGGCAATGCTTGATCCCTCAGGACGGTCAGTGCCTCCGCCATGATATCCATTTCGATGCGCTGCCGATCCCGATTCAGCTGCTCAAGCCTATCTGCCAACAGTTGCGCCTCAACAGGATTGTTGGTTGTCAACAATCTCACACCCAACATGGCATCATCCAATCGACCAGCGGCATTGATGCGTGGAGCCAGCTTATAGGCAATCGTTTCCGCTGTACAATCCCGGGTCACCCCTGCTACCTGTTTCAGCGCCCGAACGCCGCAGCGGGTGCCACGCGACAACTGAATCAGTCCTTCGCGTACAAAACTTCTATTCTCATCGTGCAAAGGTACGACATCGGCGACCGTCGCCAAGGCCACAAGATCGAGCAACGACTCCAGCGGTACCCCGGCAACCCCGTAGCGCAGCTGATAAGCCTCCGCCACCTTGTAGGCCAGGGCTGCGGAACAGAGACCGCGAAATGGATAGCGCGCGCCGGCTCGATGGGGATTAAGCACGGCCACCGCTGGCGGCATGTTCTCGTCTGTCTGGTGATGGTCTGTCACCACCACGTCCATACCGAGTTGCGTTGCCAATGCGATTTCTCTATGCGATGTGGTGCCGCAATCGGACGTCACCAACAGCGAAATGCCTTCGCCATGCATTCGCTGAACGGCATCGAGGTTGAGCCCATACCCTTCACGTAGACGGTGCGGAACATAGGCCCGGACCTGTGCACCCAAGCCTCCAAAGAAGGACAGATACAGGCTGGTCGCTGTAATCCCGTCAACATCGTAATCTCCATAGAAACAGATCGGCTCTTGTGTTGTCACGGCGCGATGCAACCGTTCGACAGCCTGCTCCATGTCGGGAATCAAAAACGGATCATGCGGTACCTGCCGCAACATCCATGTCGTCGCTTCATCCGGTGTGGTCACACCACGAGATAGGAATAGTGAAGCAGTAGCAGGAGAAATCGATAGGGCTTGAACCAACGAAGCCCGTTGGAAGGGATTGATATCACTGAAGACCCAGAGCTTGGACTTCATGAGGCCCTCTTGTGATCTTGCGTCTCAGCTGAGCCTAACTATCTGAGAATTAAGGGGATACTAGCTGCTCAGTCCTGCATTGTCAAACCAGAGAGCGTGAAGTTGGACATAAGGGACTGGCGAGGCTCCACCTTAACGCCTGAGTGTAATGAAGAGGAAGGAAAGTGAGAGAGTAGCCCACCAGTCGAGTGGGGCTACTCCCCCCCTTTTTGCACGTAGTTTTTGACGAATTCTTCAGCGTTCGTTTCGAGCACATCGTCGATTTCATCGACCAGCTTATCAATATCTTCTTTTAACTTCTTGCCAGCCTCGACGACCTTCGGATTGGCCTTGACCTCTTCTTTCCCTTGAGGCTCTCGCCTGGGTTCCTGCTTACGCTCTTGTTTCTCCATCCGAGCACCTCCCGTGAAAGTGGGAAACTCTCGTGGATCAGCCAGCAGCGTGATCCGTTCGACTACCTTACTCCAGGATTCTTTTAGCCGTCAAGCCAGGATGGAAAATGTGACGCATCGCGCCGTTCATATTTCGCAGAAATCGCGGCACGAAGAGCCATGGCCCATGCTCAAAATCTGTGTCGTCTCTGCTACTTAATGATCAGCGACACGATCAGCAACGCCACGATGTTAATGACCTTAATCATCGGATTGATCGCCGGACCAGCCGTATCCTTGTAGGGATCTCCGACCGTGTCACCTGTCACCGCCGCTTTGTGTGTATCCGTTCCCTTCTTGCCCTGCTCTTCAATAAACTTCTTGGCATTGTCCCAGGCACCGCCTCCACTCGTCATCGAGATAGCGACGAACAGACCGGTAACAATACTCCCGACGAGCATTCCGCCCAACGCCTGCGGCCCCAGAATCACGCCGACGAGAATTGGCGAGATCACCGGAATCAATCCCGGCACCATCATCTTCTTGATCGCCGCCTGCGTCACGATATCCACGCAGGTTCCATATTCCGGCTTACCAGTCCCCTCCATGATCCCTTTGATCGTCCGAAACTGCCGACGCACTTCTTCGACCACAAGACCGGCTGCCTCTCCCACCGCTTTCATACAGAGGGCCCCAAAGATAAAGGGGAGCATCCCGCCTAAAAAGAGACCGACCAGGACAGAAGGATTGGAGAGATCGAACGTGCTTGCCCCACTCCCTTTTGCCACCTCACGTGCATATTCAGCAAACAGCACCACCGCCGCAAGACCTGCCGATCCAATCGCGTAGCCTTTGGTCACCGCTTTCGTCGTGTTCCCGACCGCATCCAATGGATCGGTGATATCTCGCACCTCTTTGCCAAGGTGCGCCATCTCCGCAATGCCCCCTGCGTTGTCTGTGATCGGACCGAACGCATCAATCGCCACCACGATACCGGCCATCGACAACATCGATACCGCCGCAACAGCCACGCCGTATAGGCCGCCCGATGCCGCGCCGCCGCAAATCCAGTAGCTAAAAAGAATCGCCGCCCCGATCACAACCACCGGCCAAGCTGTCGCTTCCATCCCGACCGCCAGACCAGCGATGATGTTGGTCGCGTGGCCTGTTTCACTGGCCTTGGCAATCGCCTTCACGGGCTTATAACTCTTCGAGGTGTAGTAATCGGTAATAAAAACGAGGCCAAGTGTCACAGCCAAGCCGATCAATGCCGCGAGAAAGTAGCTCACCCCACTCACGCCGCCTACCCCATCCATGATCGTGCTCGTCACAGGATAGAACGCCACTGCGGCAATACCGCCCGCCACAAACAAACCCTTATAGAGCGCCGTCATGATCTCGCCGCCTTCGCTCACCTTCACGAAGAAAATACCGATGATCGTTGCAAAGATCGTGACGCCTCCGAGTGCGAGAGGATACAGAATCGGAGCACTGACCCCCTTGAACAGCGTGAAAGCCAAGACCATCGCCGCCACAGTCGTCACTGCGTAGGTTTCGAACAGGTCCGCGGCCATACCGGCGCAGTCGCCGACATTATCGCCCACATTGTCTGCAATGACGGCCGGATTGCGAGG
>DATDFW010000441.1:0-4128 GCA_036522375.1 Nitrospiraceae bacterium | reverse complement strand
ATAGGCTCATAGTCACGGACCGGTCGAGAGACACACACCAAGATTCACGAGTAGATTTATGGGATGGCTGCAGCGACTAAGCGACGGGCTCACCAAAACGCGTGATGTTGTTCGTGGGTCTTTGGACCGGCTGCTTGGCCGTGCCGCTGATCCTGCCCTCTTGGAGGAATTCGAAGCGGCCCTCATTGCTTCTGATCTCGGTACCAGCGTCGTGGATCGTGTGATGGAGCGACTCAAGAAACAGCTTCAAGGGACTGATGCCTCACAGCCCGGTCGAGTGCATACGATATTGCGTGATACCCTGCTCGATGTGCTGACGCCCGTGCAAGGAATATCGTTGGAGTCCCTGCTCGCAAAAGGCCCCAAGCCCTTCGTTATCCTGGCGGTGGGCGTCAACGGTGTAGGCAAGACCACCACGATCGCCAAGATCGCGCAACGGCTCGTGCAGGCGGGGAAGGTGCCGTTGCTGGTGGCCGCTGACACGTTCCGCGCTGCGGCGATCGATCAGCTGCAAGTCTGGGCTGATCGAGTCGGCGTCGATGTAATTCGTCACCGCCATGGAGCCGATCCCGCCGCGGTCGCATTTGACGGGATTGCTGCCGCGAAAGCTCGAGAAGTGGATGTGGTCCTGGTCGATACGGCAGGACGGCTACACACGAAATCGAATCTCATGGATGAACTCCGCAAGATGACGCGTGTCATCACGGGAGCATATCCTGGTGCACCGCACGAAGTGCTCCTCGTCCTGGACGCGACGGTCGGACAGAACGCGCTGTCGCAGGCACGACAATTCCATCATGCTGTCGGCGTTACCGGCTTAGTTCTGACGAAACTTGACGGCACCGCTCGTGGAGGTATCGTCATCGCGATCGCTGAGGAACTGAAGCTACCAGTGAGGTTGATTGGAGTAGGGGAGTCGGTTGAGGATCTGCAGGAATTTAGGAGCGATGCTTTTGTGGATGCATTGCTGGGGACATCGACACCGTCCTCCGCTTAACCTGTATTCTTCATGAACGCTCCTTCTGTATCGCCGACCCCTGCTGGCGACGATCATTCATCACTCATGAAGCATGAGCAAAGTTGAAGGAGCGCAATCTAAAGTTTGAAATTCGAAGTGGTAAGGTGCCATGAATCTGTCCCGTCTCGCGTATCTTGCAAGGCTATCTTGCGTGTCCTCCGGTGGGATCCCGTCATTTCCTTCTCCACGGGCATCGCCTGTGGTAGGCTGAGTTTCCGAACGATCTAGGCTCACTGTGCCAGGCATTTCTTTCCGTGAGGTTCAGCGGTGATCAAGATTCTGGTTATCGACGACGACCGTATGAACTGCGAACTGATCCAGTCCGTCTTTACCAGACATGGGTATAACGTGCTGTCGGCCACGAGCGGGATCGAGGGCCTGACCCTCTTCCGCCAGCAGGCCCCCCGAGTCACCATTCTTGATCTTCGCATGCCTGAAATGGATGGGCTGACCGTCCTCAAAGAAATCCGTGCGTACGATCCCCACGCGCCGGTAATCATCCTGGGTGGTGGAGCGACCGAGGAACAGGAAAATCAAGCGCGGGGATTGCGCGTCACCGATTTTATCCGAAAGGGCCTGTCGCTTGATGTGCTGGTCGAATGTATCAGCCGGGTGGTGCAGCTACCTCCGAAATCCGTTCCTGTCTTGTCGGGGTCGAGCAGCATAGGCGCGACCGATACGGGAGAAACGATTCTCGTCGTCGATGATGAGCCTTTGATCCGTGACCTGCTCGTTCAGTTTCTCAGTCTCCGAGGCTATCGGGCGCTCGGTGTGAAAGACGGCGCCCAGGCTCTCTCGATGGTGGAACAAGCGCCCCCCGATCTTATCCTTCTCGATCTGTTCATGCCAGGTATGGACGGGGTCGACGTGCTCCGGCAGCTTCGTCAGCGTGAATACACTGGGGGGGTGATCATCATCACCGGGAGCCACGACGAAGAGCGCCTCGATGAAGCCTGGGCAGTGGGCCCGCAAGAAGTTATCGGGAAGCCGATCGACTTGGAGCAGTTGCTGATGTCTATCCAGCTTGTGCTCGTCTGTCGCGAATGCTAAAACTCTTCCGATGCCAATCGGAAGCAGGATGGTCTCTTTCTCCCTTCTCTTTCTTGTTGCACTTCTCAGCCACGAGACTCCTGGGATCGTCTGTGCAGCCGACTCAGCACCGCCACACGCCTTCATTCAGCATCACGAACTATTCGTACAGATCGTCCCCGAGCAGCACTTTCTGATCGTAAAGGACCGGCTGACGCTTGAGGTGTCGCAGGCCCCGATTCGTTTCTCTCTTGCCCCCGCTCTCCAGATCGACCGCATTACACTCGTGCACTCATCGAGCGGAGGGGCTGTCTCGACCCACGATGTGCCGTTTAACTTCGAGCGTGGTTCCTCGCCCGAATCGACGCAACAGGTCACGATTCCCTCGAACGCCATCGCTGCCGGATCGGTCACGCTGGATGTCCATTACCATGGCGTCATCAACGATCCGCCTCGAGATCCGCGCCATCTTCGTTTTGTGACGCCCAGCGAGACTGCAGGACATATTGGACCGGAAGGTGTCTATATCAGCAGTGAGAGCCACTGGTATCCCGATGTACCGGAATCGCTCAGCACCTACACGCTGCTGGTCGCCGTGCCCGCGGGGTGGACCGTCGTGACCCAAGGGAACGGCGGTGAATCGCGTACGTGTCCAGTTAAGTTCTGCCTCAACGATAAAATGGTGATGACGGAATGGACCGTCACGCAACCGAGCGAAGCCCTCACGCTCGTGGCTAATACATTTGTCTCGACGACTCGAGACTGGACGGCCAAGACCGGTCAGAAGATTCAGCTCTCAACCTATCTTTTCCCCGATGATGCGCATCTGGCCGAGGAATATCTCGCTGCCACTGCGCGTTACCTGGATGCCTATATTCCTCTGCTAGGCCCCTATCCGTTCGAGAAGTTCGCCGTGGTGGAAAATTTCTTTGCAAGCGGGCTTGGCATGCCCTCGTTCACCCTGCTGGGAAGCGGCATCATCAAGCGGCACTATGTACAACCCTACGCGCTCGGCCACGAGATCGTGCATTCGTGGATCGGCAATGCCGTCTTCAATCGCGCGGATCGCGGGAATTGGGTGGAAGGTCTGACGACCTACCTGGCCAATTATTACTGGCATGAACTGACGGGAGATCGCGCACAGGCACGGGACCAACGCCGTCTGATGATGGAGGGATATAATCTCCACGTGTCGCCTGAACGGGACTATCCAGTCGCACAATTCACACAGAAACGAGATGAGCGTGACAATGCCATCGGGTATCAAAAGGCGGCCATGTTATTTCACCTCTTGCGCCAGGAGGTGGGAGAAGAGACGTTCTGGCGGGCTCTGGCGAGCCTGGTCGCACACTATCGTGGCAGGCATGCCGAGTGGCGCGACCTTGAGAGCATCTTTACAGATGAAAGCGGCCAGGATCTCCGATGGTTCTTCGCGCAATGGGTGGAACAGGAGGGGGCGCCGGTACTCTCATTGCCGGAGGCCGTCGCCCGTTCTGTGGCGGGCGAGCCAGCTGAGACCTTTCGGCTGGATGCCACGATCGTCCAATCGAACAAGCCCTTTCATCTTCCTCTTCAACTGCTGATTCGCATGGAGGGTGGCCGTGAACAGTTGTTGACTGTACCGCTGCGTTCCCTGCGCGAGAGGATTTCCGTGACCCTTCCCGCTCGACCCCTCGCGATTGATCTCGATCCCGAATTCATGACCGTCCGACGGATCGACCGACAGGCGTTACCGCCGGTGCTCAATCACTATGTTACCGATAACCGGCGATCGGTGTTGACGGCGTTTACCGATGAACCTGCCCATCCCTCGCCATTTCGGAACGTGCTCGCGCGGATCGAAGCTCAGGAGCAACAGAAACCGATCCGTGATCGGGTAATGATCGCCGCAATGACCAAGGAAGGGCTGTTGCCTCCGGAGGGTTCGGTGTTAGTATTGGGTGGCCCGGAATCGCATTCCGATATTCAAGCGATCCTGGCCAAGCACTGCGGGGAGCGTGCGAGCCTGAACGACAAGGGTGTCACCGTAATGGGCACGGCTCACGAAGGGTCTGGGCTGGCCCTGTTGGTGAGTTGTCATC
>DATDFW010000440.1:0-4572 GCA_036522375.1 Nitrospiraceae bacterium | reverse complement strand
CTCTAACAAAGCGACCTGCTCGAAGCATACCTGCGATGTACCGCGTTCGATAGCTCGAGAAGGTCCATGCCCAGACACGACGTCACGCAGGGAGGGCATAATGGGAAAAGGTCTTATTTTGTGGTTATTAGGGGTGCCGGTTTCAGTGATTCTTCTTCTCTGGTTTTTAGGTTTTCTACATTGAGACACGGCGGGCACGGCCAAGGGGCTTGGTTCGTATGATGGAGTGCCAAGCGGGTCAGAAGCGGGAAGCAGGCCATTGATATCGGACTGTCGGGCATAAAGTGGCAGGTTGCCTGAGAAATAAAGTTAGTGACAATGCTCAGTTGAGGCATCACATTTTTAATCATGGCATTGGTTGCGGCCTTCTTCGGACTCGTCGTGTTACGCGTTTAATTTTCATTTTGCATTAACAATTCCATTAAGGAGAGCCGTCATGAAAATCTATCCCATTCTTGGGATCGCTCTATGTGGCCTGCTCACCTTGCCCATCCTGGCATTGAGTCAAGAGCAAGCGTTCACTGGAGAGAAGTCCCTGACGTTTCCCGATACTTATAATACATATACGTGTACCGTCAATTCTCCCTGTCGCAATGTGACAGGAAAAATCATGCGAATCGAAGAATCCTATTGGATTAGAAACTCCGAAGGAGGGGAGACCCATCTGAAAGTCACGCGGGACACCAAGATGGAGAATCTGCCGAAAGTCGGGGACATTATCGGAGCTCAACTCTCCTCAACCGGAGAGGCGAATACGATCGTGAAACTCGAGGATCTCCCCAAACCTCGGGAATTCGCAGCTCCCGCGCATACGCAGAAAGATTTGCGTTGAGGAGGTATTCGTTCTCAATCGTTGATGCCACGACTGATCCGGCTTTTCGAGCCGAAAAACGAAAATGATGGCTCAGAGCAATTCAATCACTTCCGGGTCGGATGGCAGTACACAAGAGCCGGACTCTTTTACATCATCATCTCTGTATGACATGCCGCTTTCGTTTTCAGGATACTAACCTCACGTCCTGATGGGCCAGGGATGCGGGGTCCATCTCTCCCACGGGCTTCCTGTGATTGATCGGGCGAGGGAGCCTAGAGCGGCCGGTGCCAATCTTCCTTGGGGATCAACCCACAAGCGCGATCGCGTGCTGGATAGCTCGGTCTAACACTTCGCTCGATGTATGCTGCTTTAACAAACAAACATACTCGCCAGGTCGCTTCACTAACCTCCCACACCCCTTCATATCCGAGACAATCACTGTGACGTTCGGTCTGCGGGGGATGGAATTAAGTCAACCAAGAGCGCGAGACCTGACCGACACGGCAGTGCAAGTTCGAGCACCATGCAATCAATGCGCTGTGAGCGCCAATACTGATCGAGCCCTGATAGTCCAATCGGCGGCTTCTAATACATAGTCAGAAGAGCACTGCGCCAACCCCTGGGCATAGAAGGTGCGTTCGGTCAACGAAACCTAGGTTTTGCCTCCTTCTGTATGGATTTCACCACATTCACTTTCGTCATATGACGCGCTATGATTCGCCGAATCAAAGATTATTCACATCTGCTGCCTGTCATTGGCTGGACCAACAGAGATCATGAAAGTGATATGTGCATGGTGTGAACGAGAAGGGAGGTTGACCCTCATAGACGAAGTAGAACTGTACGATCGAAAAATGACATCTCATGGTATTTGTCCCAATCACAAAATAATTGTGATGAAACAGATCCAGCATCTTCCAAATAGAGAAAATCCAAGATTTCAACAACGGAGCCTTTCTCGCACCACACGGAGATCATCGACCTGGTTACCTGCTTCGCCTACAATTCGCATGCGTAAGCCGACTCACCGTCGTCTCGTTAACGATCATCTGTCGAGGGCACAACTCCCGCTTCCATTCAGCGGCTTCTAAGGACTCTGTCTGGCTTCGTTTTCCGTTTGGATCTATGCTGACGGTCTCAGCGGAACCATTCTTCCCTGCTCTACACCTTCATTTCTTCAATCCGCCGCGGATCGAAAAAAAACTGCATAGTGGCCGCACCAGTCGTGAGCTCTGATGCCTAGCGAATCGCATGGATATATAGGCGGGTCGGTCAAAGCGTATCCCGATGAAATGCAGGGAACAACCGCCCGTGCAGAGCCGTTCCTGTTATGCGGTGAGTTTTCGTTGTTCGTGGAGTGTAGCAGGCGACCGGCTTCGTAGCCCGAAGGTCGTCCGTTCAATTCATGTCGGGGAACCGGTATTTTAGATACGTAACTTGTCTCTCTCACATTGTCGTTCCTATGCTGTGCCCAAAATTCTGCTCATTGCTTGTGAGAGAAAACGTTGGTAGGAACAGTTTTGCGACGCAGGTTTCCGTGAAAGATCTGCGTCACGGTCCCCCTATTATCCTGGTCATGAGGGGGAACCTTTTGAGTTGAGGCGCGCAATCCTGCCTATCGTGGTGGAATGATAACTTGTGAAATCGCCGCCCACATACACATTCCCGGTCCCGTCGCCCGCTGGCGTGATGCTGAACACAGTGTTGTCGAACCCCGTTCCCGTCGCAAAGGCTGGATCGAGCGTCCCATTCGCGTTGAGGCGCACCAGGTCATTCACCGGAGTCGTGTTGTAGCTGGTGAAGGCGCCGCCCACATAGAGATCCCCGGTCCCGTCACCCGCCGGCGCGATGCTGAAGACCGTATCGTTGAACCCCGTCCCCATCGCAAAGGCCGGATCGACCGTCCCATTTGAAACACGGAGCCGCACCAGGTCATTCGCCACCGTCCCATTATAGCTGGTGAAGCCGCCGCCCACGTATACATTCAGGCTCGCATCGCCAGCCGGCGCGATGCTGCGCACGCCAGTATTCAACCCGGCCCCGGTGAATCCTGTGCCCGTCACGAAGGTGAGATCCACCGTCCCGTTCGCATGGAGCCGCACAAGGTCATTCGCCGGCGTTCCGTTATAGCTGGTGAAGTCACCGCCCACATATATATTCCCACTCCCATCGCCTGCCGGCGCGATGCTGCGCACGCTAAAATTGAACCCGACTCCCGTCACGAAGACTGGATCCACCGTCCCATTCGCATGGAGGCGCACCAGGCGAGTGATCCCTGCCCCGTTGTAGCTGGTGAAATCGCCGCCCACATACAGATCCCCGGTCCCGTCGCCCGCCGGTGCGATGCTGCGCACGACCCCATTACACCCTGACCCTGTCACAAAGGCCGAATCCACTGTCCCATCAGGCTTAAGGCGCACTAGGCGAGTGACTTCTGTCCCGTTGTAGCTCGTGAAATCGCCGCCCACGTATACATTTCCGGTCCCGTCGCCCGCTGGCGCGATGCTGAACACTGTACTATTAAAGCCGGGGGCTTGATTGAAGCCGTTTCCCCCAGCGGTATTCCCGCCACCGCTTCCACTATTGCTACATGCCATGACCACCACAGCCAATGTCGCCACGACCGCGCCATGTAAGCGGGAAATTTTCCTCTGGCTCGAAGGTGACTTGCAACGCAAGATGAGGAAGAACCTCCTGTCGAGCCACAGATGACTGTGGGTTAATAGACTGAAAAAGATTTCGAGAAAGTCTATTTACCTTGTCTGCCTCGTGTCTATCCCTCAAATAGGGGGCAAAGGCCCATTCTGAACCGGCTAAGCCCCAATTATGGAGTTCCGATGTCATGGATTAGCCAGGCCGTTGACAAGCGCAGCGGTCGTCGCGACCCGGGATGGCCCGGAAATGCTGGAAGTGCAACCGGAGGAGGTCGGGTCCCTCCACCCGGACTGCATGAGATTCGTTTCCGGATAGAAGCAGCCGGGATCAGCTTCGCGGACCTGCCGATGTGCCAGGGTCTGCACCCAGAGAGATACAATCCAGAGCATCCTAGAGCGCCGTTCGTGCTGCGTTGGGACGTGGTGGCCATAGTCGGATTCGTGGATTTTCAGATCCTCGACGTCAGGCTTGGCCATGTATGAGGTTACACTCTGGACAAATTGGCTGCTGGTCCGTCATATCACTAGCGGTGGTTTTAGTGCTTAGCATGATCGTGGAATATTTGTAGGGCTGCACCGATTAAGACAACAAGCACTGGTATGCTTGAAAGCCGCTCTAATCCTTTCCTCCAACCAAACATTCATTTTCAACGAATCCATCCAAAGCAGTTTAAATCTGCCTTAAGCCCTATCTCATTCGTGCCGGCGATATCTTGCCAGAAAATACGGTAAGCGTTTGACGGAAGACCATGCGGTGATATAGTCGGCGGGGAGTGGGTGCTGGTGCAGGGCAAGGAGACGTGATGCATTTCGTTCGTATTGGCAAGAAAGCGTTAAATCTTGATAGTGTAAGCTACTGCGAAGCACAGATCTGGCAAGACGAGATGTCGCTAAAGGTTCATTTCGTTGGGTCCGCGAACAACACCCCGCTGGTCCTTGTCGAATTAGATGCTAAGGAACTGTGGAAGTACTTGGAATACGCTGCAGAAAAACCCATCTAACGCATTCACTTCCTTGACTCTCTGAGTGTGCGTTTCGCTCCCGCCTTTGAGATTACATTGGGATAAAAGAAGACTCAGCTCCCATTACTGCGAGGAGCGTCTG
>DATDFW010000439.1:0-6824 GCA_036522375.1 Nitrospiraceae bacterium | reverse complement strand
CTGATCGTTGAGCACTTCGGTCTTGACAATGTGAACTCCTTCTGGCGCGGCAATCCAGCTTTCGGAAAGCTCGAAACCGGTCGCGGAGCTCCCGGCTTACGACCGGACCGGCTCCCTGTCGAGCGCGGTGCAGCCACCTCGCCAGGAGACGGTCGACGCAGGCGTTAGCACCGCCTAGCGCAGCGTAGCTAGGTGCTTGACGACTATGACGGGCTCTGTTATCGTCCTGCCGGAGTCGGCAGCTACTCGGAGGTAGTGGTTGTGAACACTAGTCATTCAGGGAAGGGCAGGGCAGGCCTAAGGCTGATAGCGGTTCTCGGATTGCTGGCCATGGCCTTGGTGGCCTGTGGCGGCACCAGCTCTTCATCCACAGGCGGGAAGAAGCAGTACAAGATAGCCATCGTCCTGTCGGCGACCATCTCAGTGGTGGACGACATGGTGGTGAAGTTCAAGCAGACACTGTCTCAGGACGGGCTCGACGTTGCGTACACCGAGTACAACGGCCAGGGACAGAACAGTAACGCGCCGCTCATTGCGAAGGAGGCTGTTCAGAAAAGCCCGGATCTAATCTACGTTGTCGGTACCCCATACGTCATCGCTTTGGCTCAGGAGACAAAGAAGATCCCGATCGTGTTCGCTTTGATGACAGACCCCGTGGGGGGCAAGGTTGTCCAGAGCCTGGACCATCCAGGTGGCAATTTGACCGGCACAACTGATGCAGTGGATGTGTCGGTCTACTTCGACCTCATGAAAGAGGTCATGCCGAACGTCAAGAATGTTGGCATGATCGGGAACATTTCGGAGCAGAACTCATCTACCTTCATCAACCAGTCGAAAGCAGTTGCGGCTCAGCGGAATATCACGGTTCTCGTGGCTCCCATCGCGAGCACCAATGACATCCTCAATGCCATCAAGTCGCTGAAAGGTCGGGTCGACATATTGTTCACCTCCAACGACAACACGGTCGCCTCGGCCATTGGCACGGTGATCCAGGTAACTCTTAATCAGGGCATGCCCCTGATCACCAATGGCTCGTTCGGTGATCAAGGCGCAATGCTGGGTCTAGGCTCGAATATTCCTGAGCACGGGGTCGCCTCAGCGCAAGCCGTCGAGAAGATTTTGCGAGATGGGGTTAAGCCGGCGACGATCCCTGTCTATCAGCAGTCGGTGAAGGACGCTGACATAAGCGTCAACCTGACGAGCGCCAGGAAATTGGGCGTGACCATTCCGCAATCCGTCCTCTCACGCGCCACTGTTACAGGCCAATAACCTGCCGACTTGGATGCCGTAGTCCAAGTCCTGACTGATGCTGTATCTACGGGGCTGCCGTACACCCTCGTTTTCTTAGGCGTCTGGATTGTCTTCGGAACGCAAAATGACTTCGACCTCACAGTAGAGGGAAGTTTCACTCTCGGTGGGGCCATCACCGCCGTCTGGATTGTCCATGGGCTGAATCCATGGTTCTCATTTGTCGCGGCAGGGCTAGCAGGCGCTGGCGCTGGACTCCTCAGCTTCACGGTCATGAAACTCCTGAAGTTGCGTCTCATCCTCGCCAGCATCATCGTCAACATTGGCCTGTTTAGCGTCAACCTTCACGTACTTGGGCGCCCATCAGTCCCTCTGTTAGGCGATCAGACAATCGTGAGCGAATGGACTTCGTTGCTCCATCTAGAGGAACCGGAGGATTGGTCGACGATTCTGCTCTACGCCCTCATTACCCTCCTCGTATTCGCGATCGTCGCTCTCTTTTTGCTCAGCGAGGTAGGTCTTGCCCTGCGCGCCGCCGGCGTGAACAAGGTGATGACTCCCGCGCTCGGCATCTCGACCGACGGCATGCTGCGGATCGCGATGATGCTGGGAAATGCGCTGACTGCGGTTGGAGGCGGACTTGTCGTCCAGTACCAGGGCTTCGCAGATGTGAATATGGGCCTAGGAACAATATTGTTTGGCATCACCGCGATTTACCTTGGAGCCACGCTCGTGCGCCAACGGGGCCCTGTGGCCGGAATTCTGACCGCACTCGTCGGCACAATTCTCTACCGAATTATTCTCGCTGCCGCATATTTCGTTGGAATTGCGCCAGAAGACTTCAATGGGTTGACTGCTCTCACAGTGATAGCAGCCGTGCTATTCAACAACTTACTTAACGCGCGAGGAAGGCGCCGCCGTCCTTCGGGGCACGACGTCGGGACAGTGAGTCAGGCCACGCCCGCAGGTCCATCCTATGCACGATCTGATAGTTAAGGCGGCAGTCGAACTGGTGAATGTCTCGGTGACATTCAATGAAGGGACGAGTAACGAGGTTCGTGCACTCGAGAATGTAAACCTGCGGATCGAGCCCGGAGAGTACCTGTCTATTATCGGCCCGAACGGGGCTGGCAAAACGACGCTCATCAATGTGTTAGCGGGTGTTGTGTTGCCAGCAAGCGGGACGGTATTGCTCAATCAGTCGGACGTAACTCGCCTTTCGACGCACAAACGTGCGAAATGGATCGGCAGAGTGTTCCAGGATCCCAAGGATGGAACAGCCGCCACGTTTACCCTGCGTGAGAACCTGGCCTTGGCGGCGCTGCGAGGCAAGCCGAGATCGCCATTTCGCTACGCGTTCCATCACAGAGACCTCGACATGGCGCGCCAGATGCTGAAGGATTATGGAAGCGAGATCGGTGCTCGCTTCACCGTTGACGTTGGCCTGCTTTCCGGCGGCCAACGTCAACTTCTTGCGCTGATCATGGCCGTCCTTGCTCGGCCACTGCTTCTGCTCCTAGACGAGCATGTCGCCGCTTTGGACCCGCACATGGCCGACCAAGTTATGCGCAAGACTGACGAACTGGTCCGAGAGCACCGCCTCACGTCGGTGATGGTCACCCACAACATGCGGATGGCGGCCCGTTACGGGGACCGACTGCTCATCATGAATCACGGTCGAATAGTCAAAGACTTCGGAAGACATGACAAAGCTGCTCTCGATGAAGACACGTTGGTCGAAGAGTTTCGAAGGATCGTCGCCAACGAAGTCACAGACCGACTACTGGGGGCCTGATGACGCCCGTTGAGCGCATCCAGGCGGCAGCTCAGCTCGTTTTGGCGCGCTCGGCGACCACCCGTCTCGAGGCTCTTACGGACACGTGGCCGGATCTCTCAGCCGATGATGGATACGCGATTCAGAATGCATTTGTAGCTGCGTCGCGGGTCTCAGCTGACGAGCCCTTGGCGGGGTTCAAAATTCTGCTTTCAAGGGAAGACCTTCAGCGGCGTTTCTCGACGAGCGAACCGGCGTACGGGCAGCTGCTCTTCCGCATGGTTTTGAAAGCCGGCGCCACCGTCGATGTCGCGGGTCCGCTTGTCACACATGTAGAGCCAGAAGTCGCCTTCATTATGGGTACCGATCTCTCCGGCCCGGCGGTTACAGACGACGAAATTTTGGAAGCGACCGCCTATGTCGTGGCCGCTCTCGAACTACCCCAAGGTCGCATGGAGTGGAAGGCGAACCTGGGCAACGTCCTCGCCGATAACGGTGGGGCACGCCTAGTGGTTGTTGGGTCAGAAACCGTTCAGGCCAATGTGGTCGATCTCGCAGCGCTGCGGGTGAGGCTGCTGAGAAATGGGCAGCTCGTCGGCGAGGGTTCGACCGCCAACGTTCTCGGTAACCCAGTGAAAGCGATGGCATGGCTCTGCAAGCGGTTGAACGCCGAAGGACGTCATTTGCAGGCGGGTCAAATTGTCATGACTGGTTCTTGCATGGATGCGATTGCAGCCTCGACGGGAGACGTGGTCGCGGCCGAATTCGATGGTCTTGGCTCAGTGTCGGTTCAATTCGCCTGATCGCTCAGCTTTGATGGAGGCAGGCTTTATGTCCAACGCAATACTTTCCAATCCCGAGGCGACCATCGACGACGAGTACGTGGCGCGTCACCCACGTTCCCATGATTTCTTTGAGCGGCAGCGTCGTGTTGTGCCGGGCGGATTCACTCACATGTCGCGGGTACTTACCCCGTTCCCACTCTTCATTGAAGCTGCGCGTGGAGCTCACAAGTGGGACGCCGACGGGATCGAATATGTGGACTATTGGATGGGTCATGGCGCGATGCTCCTGGGTCATGCACATCCGGATGTGGTCACCGCCGTCGCCGAACAGGCAGCCAGGGGGTTCCACGTGGGTGGGGAAACACCGCTTGCCGTCGAATGGGCTGAACTCGTTTGTGAACTAGTTCCATCTGCGCAAGCAGTTCGCTTCATGGCGTCAGGTGGAGAGGCCACAACGATGGCGTTTCGTGTCGCGAGGGCCTTCACGGGGAGATCAAAGATCCTGAAGTTCCACGGCGGTTTCCACGGTTGGCACGACGCTGCCTCGATTGGAGTTGTTCCTCCGTACGACACCCCAATGTCAATCGGAATCCCAACAGAGGTTGGTGAGACCGTTGTCGCAGTGCCGTTCGGCAATCCCGCCAAGGTGGAAGAGGCGCTCGAGCGACATCCTGACATTGCCGGAATCGTTATCGAGCCGGGGGGCCCGTTTACGAGCACGGTCCCTTGTCGCGCCGAGTTCCTTCAGGCTCTCCGAGAGCTGTCCAGCCTGCACGGCGCATTGCTGATATTTGATGAGGTAGTTACGGGCTTTCGGTACGCCCGCGGCGGCGCCCAGGAGGCGTTTGGAGTGCTTCCAGATTTGACAACACTGGGCAAGATCGTCGGAGGAGGCCTTCCAGTAGGGGCATTGGCAGGAAAGCGCGACGTAATGGACGTGCTGGCGTGGAAACCAGACCCCAATTACGTGCGTTTCGAGATGGTGCCTCACCCGGGAACATGGAATGCCAATCCCGCTGTTGCCGCCGCAGGCACCGCGACTCTTCGTATCGTCCGTGACACCGACGCAATCGTCCAGGCGGAATCGCAATCTCGCAAAATCATCGATGGTCTCAATGCCGTTTTTGAGGACGAGGGCATCCAGGCATTCGCGTACGGACGCGGTGGAATGTTCAAGACCTGTTTAGGGCAGGTGCCTGGCATCCTATCTGGGGATGATTCCAGCCTTGATGCCGACGTCGAACAGCTCTTCGGTGGCTGGGGTCCGAAAGGCGAAGTGCTTCGCAAAGCGATGATCTGCGAGGGAATTGATCTAATGCGCAAGGACGGCATTGTTTCCTCGGCACATAGCGACGCGGACGTCGAACAAACCTGCGCAGCAATGGCTCGTGTGCTTAGGAGAATGAAACGAGAGGAATATCTGAGTGACGCCCACCGCAACTAGTCGACCGGAAGTTTCCGCGAAGTCTGTAACGGCATACTCGGCCAGCGTCCGGCAGGGGCCGATTGCCCCGCAAAAGCAAGTGTCTGGGGCGCGCCAAGCCACGGCGACGCCAGCCGGCCGACCCTAGGGAGACCGGTTCGTGGGGTGCACATGGCATGAACTTTGAGTTGAGCAATGAGCAGCGTCAGATTCGCAGCCTTTGCCGCGAATTCGCGACTGAGGTGATCAGTCCAGTCGCGGGGCAGCTGGATCGCGATCACGCATTCGGTTACGAGATTGTGCGTCAGATGGGAGATCTGGGTTTCTTCGGTCTACCATTTCCAGAGCAAGTTGGCGGTCAAGGCGGCGACTTCCTCTCTTACTGCATCGCGATAGAGGAGATTTCGAGAGCCGACTCCGGCGTGGGCATCACGCTCGAGGCGGCGGTCTCGCTGGGTGCAGCCCCCATCGCCAACTTCGGCACCGCCGAGCAGAAGGCAGAGCTTCTACCCGAGCTTCTGGCCGGTCGAAAATTGTGGGCATTCGGTTTGACAGAGCCAGACGCCGGTTCTGATGCAGGCAATACCAAGACAACCGCTGAGCTCCGAGACGGCAATTGGGTCATCAACGGAGCAAAGCAGTTCATCACCAACACCGGAACCGACATCAGCGCAGGTGTGACCGTGACAGCGGCGACCGGCGAAGGCAGGGGCGGGCGCCGAGAAATCAATGCAATTCTTGTTCCGCGCGGAACCAGTGGCTACGGCGTCGGGCTGTCCTATCGCAAGCTGGGTTGGCACTCTTCCGACACGCACCCATTGACGTTCGACAATTGCGTAGTACCTGAGGCGAGCCTCCTCGGTCGGCGTGGCGGCGGCTACCAGCAATTTCTACATACGCTCGCCGGAGGACGCGTCGCGATCGCGGCACTTTGTGTCGGACTCGCACAGGCTTGTCTCGACGCCTCGACTTCCCATGCTCGTGAGCGAATTCAATTTGGGCGACCCATCGCTTCTTTTCAAGCCATCCAATTCAAGCTGGCCGATATGGCCATGGAAGTGGAGCTTGCACGAACGATGACGTACAGGGCTGCGTGCTCATACGAGTACGGCGGCGAATCAACCTCAGAATTTCGACGCCTGGCGTCGATCGCAAAACTCTACGCGTCGGAGACGGCCAAACGGGCGGCTGACCAGGCCGTTCAGATACATGGCGGCTATGGTTTCATCGAGGACTATCCAGTGGCGCGCTACTATCGCGATGTCAAAGTCACCGAGATAGGTGAGGGGACGTCGGAAGTACAGCGGATGTTGATCGCACGTGAGCTGGACCTCTTTCCGAACCCGCAGTCGATGCGTGGTGACTGATACCCCGCGGAGGCGGAGCGTCGCCGCGGCCAGTTCGGGACCGTTAGGCTCCGGGTTTCGAACCTCCCGGTTGTCACGGCGGCCAATGGGACAACGTCCCTGTCACGCCGATGCCATCACATCGCTCCCAGTGCGGGACGCGATGGCATCCAGCTCGATCTCGCGGAGCGCCGGTGTCTCATACAGCTACCGCCTGCCGTAAATCAGTGCAGGCCGGATGATTTACG
>DATDFW010000438.1:0-3222 GCA_036522375.1 Nitrospiraceae bacterium | reverse complement strand
GTCGCTGGCCGGTGCCGGTGCCCTTGTGATCAACCTGTCGTGTGCATTCATGCTCGTGCGGTTTCGGACGCATAGCGGCAGTCTGACACGGGCGGCGTTCCTGTCGGCGCGAAACGATGCCCTGGCAAACGTCGCGATCATCGCGGCGGGGTTCATGACGGCCTACACCCTTTCAGGATGGCCCGATCTGATCGTAGGTCTTGGCATCGCAGCGATGAATGCCGATGCCGCGCGGGAAGTCTGGAGCGCAGCACGTGAGGAACACAGGGTAGCTAACTCGGCGTCAACGAGTTGACCCAGACTCTAGCCCACAGTACCAGAGAGGTTTTCTCCTTGAGGAGTACGTCGCATTCCAACAAGCATTCCACTACACAATCCGTCGCAAGCCAGGAACTTGTTGCATGAGGGCGATCAGCCCGAATGTCAGGACACATGTCGCAACGAAGGTGATCGGAACGTAGTATGGGGGAAGGAGCAAGATGGGGATGGTGTGATAATACCCGTATCGCAGAATTTCGACCACAATCGGATGCGCGACATATACGCCGAGTGTCCAGGGCGCGAGTCGTCGTGCGAGGACTTCCATTTGTGAAGGAATTGGTGCACGGAGTGTGAGCATGAATACGGCAACGGTCATAACCATGGTGGTTGGGCTGAAATCCTCATAGAAATAGAAGGACCATCGATCATCTAAGCCCTGTGATGACACCAAAAGGGCTGTGAGGACCGTGATGATGCCGATGGCTCCAGCGATTGCCCAACCATACGCTCGAGGGTGGTCAACCCATACACGAGCGCAATACCATCCTCCCAAATAGTAGGCGAGATAGGGGACAAACAGGGTCAACGCACTGGACTCAAGCCAATCGAACAAATTGGCCACCATCGCCAATGCCGCAATGACCAGGATGGTTTGCCGGAGTTGTGCAGAGCTGAGGCTGCCAATCATCCGGGCGAGAAATGGTGTAATGAGGTAGAGTCCTGCGATGAGAAACAGAAAGTACAAATGAATATACGGCCTGCCGGCAACTAGATCATGTGAGATGACGTCAAGCGACAACGCTTCCTTCCAGAAATAGGCACGCCAGGTCAGATAGATGGTCGACCACACAATCAGAGCCGGTAGCAACCGGCTGACTCGCCTTGTCCAAAAATCATGCGGACTGGTATGTTTCTGAGGATCGAGCAACAAGGCTCCGCTCAACATTACAAACACAGGGACGCACCAGCGTGTGGCGGCGTCAATCACGTTCGCGATATGCCAGCCTACGGTTCCCAACAAATCCCGGTCCATGACGATAGTCGCAGACAGGTGTAAGAGAATGACTGCGAGACAGGCAATGACCCGCACCACATCAAGGCGGACTGAGCTGATTGAGCCATACTTCCACGCTGCAACCGTCTTAACAGACTGCACTGAAGCGAATTCAGCTGGGGCGGTAGTGGATCTCACGGCGGTGGGCATAGCCAAATCCCGGAATGATCTTGTAAGAGGACGATAGCGAGAGCCGTTTACCATATGACTGTGCGGCGAAAGCACATTACCGGTCTTCTGCACCGCCGAGACGTGCCAGAATATTTCTGGTCATTTGCTGAACCGCCGCACTGAGGACGGATGTGCGAAGCTCTGGCGCGTTATAATCGTCGAGTCCCCAACTCCACTGCATTGACCCGCTTGAAAACACGACGGCCCCGCTCGCAGCATGGTACACCGTCGCAGTTCCAGCATTCTGGATGACTGACGAGCGCGCCACGACGCGAGTGGCTGGTGGGCTGGACGCACTCATTCCATCCACTTCATACCCAACCACCCCACGGAGGGACGAGCCCTTTGAGAGTCCCGTATTGTGTGTGATCCAATTCTCTGCATTCTCGATCACGAAATCTCCGTTGACGGGAGTCTCAACTTCGAGAAACATGCTCCCGAGGAGACTCGCTTCCGGACTATTCACTGGTTCGTTGCGCCACTTCGTGGTTACGAGGTGGTCATTCTTCGGGTCTTGATCAAGGGACAGTGGATCATGCCACGGAGCATTTTCCTTATAAGCGACGATGGTCCTGTTGAGTTCGCCGGTAAATCGGCTGGGCTCCAAACGAATTTGCCAGTAACAGGTATTTGAAGAGAAAAAACCCAGATGAACTCCCCTGTCGCGGGCCTGTTCTACATTGCGCCGCATCTCCCCGCTCCAATATTCATCATGCCCAATTGAGAGAAACGCGTTATGCGACCCTAGAAGATCCTGATGTGCGTGGACATCGATATTGGTCGCATAGGTCACATCGTAGCCTTCCTTCTCCAGCCAGCGGATCATGTTATATTCCCAGCCTGCTGCGGAAGCGGGGTAACCTACTGGTATAGAATTGGACGTCAATAAATCTCCCGCTCCGGCACCAGACGCAGCCTCCTGAATCGGACTGCTCGCATACGGACGATCAAAGGACACTTTAGCCGCCTGGTCTCCGATACTGTTAAACGCATAGAGAGATTTTCCGCCCCAATTGTTGTACGCCTGGAATGTCGTGACGCTTGATTGGACGAGATAAGTTGATGGGCGTGCATCGTCACGGACCACGAAAGTAATATAGCTGTCATACCCTGTCGGTTCTGCCGTCAGCTTGGCCACATACACTCCGCTGGCCCAATCTGTCGCGTCTAAAGGATTTTGTGGAATGGTCAAACGGATAGGGTTGTTCCAGCGACACTCAATCAACCCCGTGCTCGGATCGATGGAGGGTGCAGGTTGCCTCTGCCCCCTGCGGCGAATCGGTTTGACGAGTTCTCGCGCCCCGGCGCCCCCATACCATCCCATCCGAAAAATACGGACGTTGTAGAACTCCGCGTCTGTATTGATGAAGAAAAGTAGTGTGCCTCCCCGATTGACACTTGTCTTTGATGCATAGCCTTCAATTTCATGATGGCGTGCGGGGCGGGTTAATATCCAATCGGTCGTGCCAGGTTTTCGATTCTCCACATGAATGGGATTGAGCCCCTTGATTATTCCTCCGGACGCGAGGGCTGGCCATAGGATAGCGAGCGTCGCGATCACGGTCCACAGCACCGGCCAAGTAAAAAACTTCGCGCCTAACGGTTGTGTGGCACACGAGGGCTTCCAGGCAAGCGAGGAAGAAACTCTGACGGGCACGGTAGATTTTATGATTTGGGAGAACCAAAGTTTAACGGACCGCCCAATGGACTCACTCACTCTCAGCCCAAGATCCTGC
>DATDFW010000437.1:0-5315 GCA_036522375.1 Nitrospiraceae bacterium | reverse complement strand
GGTTTCCCATCCCCCATAAGATCTCCTTGTGGCACGTTCCACAGGATTCCACTCGCAAACTCGTGAGCCCTTTCGGCATCTTTTGATACGGAATCGTGTGTCCATAGTTTGATCCTAATCCAAATAGGATGGTGGGTTTCACCTCGGCATAGCTACAGATTGGTAAGTCACGCGAGCATACAAAGGCCGATCAGGATTTTTGCAAGGCCGGAATATTTGAAGTCAGGCCGTATTTCTTTACGATGTTGTGAAGCAGGTGTGAACCTTGTTGCTCCTCGTCGAGGCTTCTTAGCCAAAACTAGGTGACTACCTAGTTCCGCTCACGCTCTGGGAACCGTACGATTTTTGTAGTTCACCTGTAACCGAGGAGGTTCACATGGTCGCGATCCCTAAAGTCTCCGGTATCCTGTCCTGTGGTTTCTTGCTATGTCTCGGGCTGTCCGACCCGACATCGGCGACTGATACCATGAAAGCAAGCCAATTTGAGGGGAACGGTGGGGAAGCTGATCAACAGGAAATGGCCTCACAGAAGCAAGGGATCCACGTTATGCAGGGCGATGTGTTGCGGATAGAAGGTGCGAACTATGTCGTCAAAGGGCTAGACGGAAAGGAAGTGAGTTTACATGCCGATAATACCACCGTCAGAACCGGAAACGTGAAGCCGGGAGATCGTATTGAGGCGAAAATCACAGGTCAGAATCACGCGCTGTCGCTTCTCACAGCCCCATGAGCGAGGTTCGGTCACGGACATGAAGCCGGATGGTACTTCGCGGACGCGAATGATCATCGATTCCTACCTCCTGATGCCTTCACGGAAAGGAGGATCACATGTTGACCATTGAGAAATCCATTGAAGTCAATGTGCCGGTTGGGACCGCCTACCATCAATGGACGCAGTTTGAAGAATTTCCCCGATTCATGTATTGGGTCAAGGAAGTCCATCAGTTGGATGACAGACATCTTCATTGGAAAGTCGAGATCGGCGGGCAGGAAAAAGAGTGGGTTGCGGAGATTATCGAGCAGACGCCAGGCCGGCGTATCTTGTGGACGAATCAAGCTGGCGCTATTAATGGAGGGCTCGTGACGTTCCAATCTCTCTCGGACACTAGGTCGACGGTTACGCTGCAATTAGCATATGTTCCACAGAGTCCCCTCGAACATGCCGAAGCCGGCTTGGAAGTGCTAGCACTGCGCGTGGAGGAAGATCTGGAACGATTTAAGGAATTCATCGAATCGTGGGGTCGGACCGCGTGCCCTCCAATCATGAGGTAGCCCATATTCTGGCGCGATAGAGCGCAAGACGCTTTGTTCCACACTTCCAATACGAAATGGTCTCTAGCCGGCCAACCGTTTCGTCTCTTTTGATATGGCTCTGTTCATCGGCATCTCTCTATTAGGCTGTTGACAAACTCTTGCTGCGTTCAATGTTAGGATGGGCACAACCGATCCAGGGCCATCGATGTTTTACCACATCGATCTGGAACAATGGTGACTGCGGAGCATTTCCTGGCGCTGAGCGCAGTGCTCTCTGCGGAAACAGGCCGCCCGTCGATTCCCCAGAGTCCGGTAGCAGTTACTTTGAATAGATTTGTAAATCCCCCTCCTCCTCCGTCAAGTCCGTGACGTGCACGAGTTAATGGGATAGCTCGATACCGACGCAAATGGAACGAGCACTCGGTACTATTTTTCAATCCGTTCAGGGAAATTCGATATTATTCCGTCGACGCCAACGGAAATTGCGCGCTGGATCGCGCGCGAGGTGTTTGCCGTAAAAACGAACACGAGTAGATTCGCGAGGTGGAATGCGTCGACGAGACGCCGCGTGGCTGTGCGGTGTCGAAGCCCGACGTAGGAAGGTCCATACCGCATCGCCCGGGTAACAGAGACGCGAGGCAACCCGCGGAAGAGCACCATAAGAGAGGCTTCTGGATCGGCCATCCGAACATGTGTCAGTTCATCCTGCAAGAATGACGCATAGACGACAGGGTCCCTGAACTCAGCTGCACGCACCAACTCAACCGTCTGCTGAGCCAGCCCTTTGGCCTTCAGTTCCAGCACAAGTCCTGCTCGTCCTCCGGCCATCTTGAGCACTTCCTCAAGGGTCGGAATGTGTTCGCCATTCCCTGCCTTAAGCTTTTTGACCTCCTGCAGTGACAAGCGATCGATCCGTCCCCTGCCATCAGTCGTTCGGTTCACCGTCCTATCATGAAGAGCTACCAGCACGCCGTCCGCCGTGCGGCGCAGGTCGATCTCGACGAAATCGGCTCCGAGAGCAATCCCTTTCTGGATCGCAGCCAAGGTATTTTCCGGGGCATGGCCCGCGGCACCACGGTGGCCGATTCTCAACACCTGATGCATGAAGTCTCCGAGGTTCAAAGTCGACGGGGCAAAGGCGCTTGAAGCTCTTCATCGGGATCGGTCCACTGACCCGACTCACCGTTTTCTCTGAGACTCGGTTCTCGACACATTTCTCACTGCGAAGGATCGTAGGGCCTCATTGAACAGGAAACGAAATGATAATTCCTCCCATCACATCGTAGAGCTTATAGTCCCGCTTTGCACTGAGAGGATGACTGTTATGGCACGCGACACAGGCCATCGTGACGGCCCGGTCAGCAAATATTGCCTTGAAAAAATGTCTGCCACCTTCTGTAACGACCCCTGTATAGGGTTTTCGAGGATCCTTTGCCACCGATTCCAGGCCCGCTCGTTCGAACTGATCCGCGGGCCCGTTCCTTGTGTAAATCGGCCCCAGACTAGTCAGCCGGATACGAAGACCGAGGCCGAGCCCCTGCACCTCTTGACCTGCCATCTGTAACATTTGAGCCGGAAGAGGCAACACCCCCTTCCCTTTCCAATCTTCTGCTGACACAGCGACCTTGAGATCCTGCAGCCGTTCCACGACATGGGTGGAATAAATGCTCCGATCGGCCTGAACGACTGCATGAATGTATTCTGCCACCACTTCCGGTGGGATTCCCGTTGTCTCGCCGGCCCGTGCAGCATCCACTGTGACGCCAGCGAGCATGATGGCGCAGAGTCCGCCAAGGATCCGTCCGGCTGCTCTTTCGATCATGACAACCCTCCTTATTAGCCTCTGAGAAAGAACCTACCCAGACGAACACCTCGTCATCGGGGTCATTGCATCCTCACGGTCTATTTCCTTCGCGTCTCTTGAATTCCTCGATTCTGCCACTAGCCTTCACAAGTCCTGAAGTCCGGTTACTTGGATGGTTGTTTCGCATCCAGGATAAAGATCTCCCCGCGCATGGTGTCATCCTGCATCTTTCCATGGATATTGCACCAGAAATGAAACCGATCAAAGCTGGCGTCAGGGGTTTCAAAGCGGAGCATCACGCTGTCTTTCGGTTCAACCCGAACCCCGAAGGCGGTGAGGGTATACACCATGGTTGCCCGGCCTGAGATCTGAAGGTCCTCTGCCTTCATGAGCAATGGCGAGACAAACTCATGCGCCACCTCGTCCTCATTGCGGAGCAGGATGACCAGGTCCATCCCGGCTTGTAGGGAAAAGGTTGGATTCTGCAAAGTGTTTCCTGCTTGCGCGCCTTTGCTCACGTGAAAGTATTTATCCTTCATCACAAGGACCACATCGGGGTCATACAGTAGCTCCTCGGCCGAACTTATCCCGTTCATCCCTACTCCAAGCGCGAGCGAGATCACAAATGCGATCCATAGCAATCGTGACAGCACTTTGCCGACCCTTCCTGTTGTTTCACGACTGCACTCCGAGGTGACAAGTCTGCCTGTGGTTGGTCTTCGCAACTGATTGTACTCCCTCCTTGTCAGAGACCAGGTCGATCATCGGGCAAGATATTTTCCTCTGAGGTTCACCAGAGGAGCCGAAGAGCAAGTTGAAAGCGCGAAGGAAATCGGGTCGCCCGAATCGATCGGGCAACCCGGCGCCAGGTGATCTGCAGCTTCATCGGCTTATCCTCCGCCGATCTCACCCCTGGTCTCTATAATCAGCAATTCTCCGCGCATTTTTTGTCCATGCTCCTTCCCATGGACATTGCACCAGAAAACATCATAACTGGATTCCGCAGCGCCAAATTGGTCCTCCTTCGCAACGGGGACGTTAAACTCAAGGGTGACGGTTTGGCCTGGATCGATACGAAGTCCGGAGGCTCGTGCGGTCTTAACCACGGTGGCATTGCCCGAAATATGGAACGGGACATCGCGGAAGAGTGTGGACATAAACTCATGCGCCACGAGATCTCGATTACGAAGTTGAATGACTGTCGGCGTCCCTGCCATGAGAGTAAACCCACGCGCGGTCCCCCCTTTTGTGACGTTAAAGGCTTTCTCGCTGATCTCAATGGCCACGTCAACGTTTCCTGATTCGGCTCCACTCACCATTACTTGCGCCTTGTCCTCAACCGGCCCAGCATTCGTTGTCGCAGCGAATGCGAGCGCGGCTATAACTCCACCTATGACGCGGATGTAACGCATTGCTTATTCCTCCATGCTAAAGATTGTCTTGCCCGATCTGCTTGCCTCATTTTTCTGTCGCCGGGCTACTGCCCTTCGATGCGCCAGCCTGAGCCATACGGATTGGTGGGGCTGTCCGATCGATAGAGATTTCCGGCGCCATACGGATTATTGAGCGACTCTGATGAATAAGGATCTCGTAGCGGCCATAGAGATTACTCACTGAACCCGTGTCGTAGGGGTTCGTGGTCAGCTTGCCACGACAATGTCCCTCGTCATCATAGAGCCGTGGTGTCTCGGTGGGGAACGGATTCGTCGCCGATTGATTGCTAAACGGACTGTCGTAGGGGCTGTAGGAATTATTGATGTCGTCAGACTTGAAGAGGCTGCGGGCTCCGAAGGGATTGGATGTCGAGGCAGAATCAAACGGATTGGCGCTCAGCTCGCCGAGATATTCGGCGTGGGCGAAGAGAGGAAACAGCAGGGGCGAAAGGAGAAGAAGCAGCATCGGGCCCTCCTCCGGAACGATCGGCTCGGCTGTAGGCTACTCCTCCCAATGGAACACTGCAAGCGATCAATGGTGTCGGCTCCTGGAATCGGGTCTTGACACCGTTTTCGCTTCCGATGTCGTCGACGATTTCTGAGAAATTGGTTCATGATATCTTATCCGTTCCAAGCGCGAGCGGGATCACCAATGCAATCAATCGCAATCATGACAGCACGTTTGCGCCTCTTCCTTTTTGTTCACGATCGCACTCTGGACGCGTGAACGACATCGGGTCGCCCGAATCAATCGGGCGACCCGGCGTAAGGTGCTTGTACCTTCATCAAATTATCCGCCGCCGATCTCACCCCTGGTTTCTATG
>DATDFW010000436.1:0-3927 GCA_036522375.1 Nitrospiraceae bacterium | reverse complement strand
CCCGGGTTGATTGGTCGTATGAGTGAAGGGTTTACGGTCCTGACCAACGGCGTCAATGCTGGTGCGAGGGCGGGAACTCCTGCGGCGCCAGGTGCGCTTGCAGTTGGGGCGTCGACACTTGATGTCCAGGCAGGTCAGGGGCTGCGGTTGCAGATCGTGAATCCCTCAGCGGTCCGCTACGTTCGCCTCCGTTTGACGACCAGCGGCGGGGATAAAGTCGATCTGGTTCGAATCGGTGGGGAAGGGGGGCTGCTCAACTCCGCGATTGTTGAGGGGGGCAGCACGGCTGGTTTTGATACGCAGTATGGGCGCGGCGAAATTCTGGTCCCCCCTGCAGGTCGTGCGGACGTGGTGGCGAATATTCCGAGTTCCGTAGCGCAAAACTCCGTGCTCACCCTCTGGACCGAGGATTACCAGCGAGTGGAAGCCACATACTCGTGGCTGCCGACGGTGCCGGTGATGCATCTGAAGGTGGCCGGTCATACGGCCACTCCGCACGCAATTGCGAGCGGTAAGCCGCTGCTTGCGAGTTTGGGGGCGCAAGCGAAGGTCCAGGTTCTTCAGATGGTAACGGGTGGTCTGGTCCTGGACAGCGGCGAAACAGGGTCGCTGGATAAGGATATCGAGTTTACGTTCTTTTCCACGACCGGTGCGTTTGTGCCGTCGGTTGACGGTATCCCGATGCCGCGTGAGTTCACCGGTCTTGGCACAGATGGTCTGGGCAGCAGCGGCAATCCTTTTTATCTGGAATCAGCCCGTCATGCAATCCTCAGCAATACGCTGGAGCTGACGATGACCAATGCGACCGGGGCGCACCATCCGTTTCATTTGCACGGGTTTTCGGTGCAGCCGATCAAACTGACCCCACGAACAGGCACAACCGGATCGTCATACACGTTCCCTCTGGAGTTTCGGGATATCGTGGATGTGCCTGGGGATTACACCCTCACGTTCCGGGTCTCCTTGGACGATCGCAAGAGGCAGGACAATCTGACGGCCGGGGGAGCCATAGGTCCGTGGATGTTCCATTGTCACATACTCCCTCATGCCACGTTCGGGATGAGGTCGGAGCTTCACGTCCACGGTACGCACTGACCCTGGAACGCCATGCGTCAACACAGATGAAACACTTGAACCCGCTAAAGGAAGGCTCTATGAAAACGCGATACGGTATACTGGCTTTGATCAGTTTGCTGATGGGGTTGGGCACGGCTGGCATGGCCCAGGCCGCTCATCCTGCTCCATCTTCTAAGGCTCCAGTCGTCTCATTCGAGGCTGGAGACAATCCGGGAAACTTTTTTACGTGTATCAACACAGGCAACTCGACCTCACTCGGGTGTGTGCCTGCAACCCCTGGACAGAAATCCCTCGCCGTCATTGCTCCCGGAGAAACGGTGGGGTTTCCCTCGTTTAGCGGAGAAGCCAGCACGATCCATACGGGGGTGAGCTTGCTTTGGCCCCAGGGCGCCAAAGGCATGCCCTTTAAGACAGCCATCGATTTTCGCCACCCGGCACCGGGAGGGGTGGCCACCGTGACCTTGACGGATCCAGGACTGTACGTCTTCATCTGTGATATCCATGTTTACATGTTCGCGGCTGTCATCGTGGATGATCCCAAAACGAAGGTAAACGGGGGCTTAGGATTGGATCTCGGCAGACACATTACACTGCTCAACGGCATTACGGTCCCGACATACAGTGATTTGGCGGTCCGCCTCTTGCGAACCTTCTTTATCCTCACGAATCCGACGAATTGGAAGGATTACACCAAGACCTCGTGGACACCAGCCTTTCCGGCTGTCCCGGTGATTGTGTACGATGTGCATGGGAACAGGATTGATGTTTCGGATCTCTCTGCGGTGCTTGGGATTGGGACAGTCGATCTAACACTTCCAGCAAATAAATTATTTAACCCGACACAAGCAGCGGTGGGTGAAATCTGGGTCGACACCCAGTTTGAATTGACGGCGGAGAAGTCGAAGCCGGGGACGGCGACGGCCATCGACGGAGGGACGTGGGGGGTGACGAAGAAAATTGCACTCCCAGCGACTGATATGAACCATCCCCACAACATGTGGACGGATCGAAATCAGTCGGTGATCTATCAGACTCAATGGCTCGATGAGAGGTTGACGGTGTTTAATAGAACGACCGGCGCGTTCGTGCGTGAACTGAATGCGGGTCCCGCCCCCTCACATGTGATGACGAGAGCCAACAATGACCTCGTGCATGTGGCACAAAACGGTGGCAATAACGTACGGGAGTTTAACGATCTGGCGGGCTCAGGTGGTCTCAGCCCCAATGTATTTATTCGGGACATCCCGATGGGATCGGGGGGCGCAGACGTGGTTACCGCCACCCATCCTCATGGTCATTGGATGAGCGCTGACGGAAACAAGATGGTGACGCCCAACGAAAATCTCAATACGTCAACGGTATATAATTTCTCAGCCGGTGCAATCCAAGCCACAATTTCTACGGGACATGTGCCAATTGCCACGGGAATGATGCCGGATTCAACCAAGTATTACGTGTCCAATTTTCTCGACAACACCATATCGGTCATGAATATGGCCACCAACACGGAGATCAAGAAGATTAATTTGATCGCCAACTACGACCCAGTCGGTGGAGGGGTGGTGGCGGATCCGGTCTCCGGCAAGACGTTTGTCGGCGCCCTGCCGATTCAGACGCCGGTGAGTCCGGACGGAACCAATATGGTCACGGCCAATACCTTGACCGCCAGCATTACGGTGGTTGATGCTCGGCATCTACTGCCGAACGGTACGGTAAATCCAGCTGAAGACACGGTCGTGGCGATGTTGCCTTGTGATCCAGGCTGCCATGGCGTGAATTATGGTGCCAAATCATTGCCGGCTGGCGATACGAATCCGCATGGTGGCTATTATGCCTATGTCGCCAACAAATTCAGCAACGTGTTGATCATTGTCGATCCGGATCCCAACAGAGACGGCGATCCGAGCGATGCCGCCATAGCCGGGCGCGTGTTGCTAGCTGGGCCTGCCGCTGTGCATGACGATACGGTTATCGGCAATGCGGGCATGGGCGGCCAAGGCGTCCTGCCGGTTCCAGTCACCTACAACGGCTGGGTGCAGCAATGGGTTGCGAACTGCGCGACCGCCGACTGTATCACCTGGAAGGGCCAGCTGACTCCCAAGCAGAAAAGTCCTCTTCCGTAAGGCGTGTAGTACGTCCTGCCTGGGGTTTGTCCCCAGGCAGGAACAGGTCGGCACCGTCTTTAATTTCTTCTACTCTCGTTTGCTTTTCCTTTCCCACTCCGTCTACCCCTCCAGGCAAGGTTGGAGCCGGTTACCTACAAAATCCAGCTCACGGAGAAACAGCGAGATCTGATCGCTCATTAATCGACATACGGAGAAGGCTCGATAGAGTTGGCCTTCCAGCAGAGCGGTAGGACGAAGGACTCGGTGAAGATGGCTCAATATCATCGCACCCCTCTGGTCCTTCAATTCCGACCAATCAGCTTTGACAGCGCAAAAGCCCCTATGCTAAAGTCCGCGGAACTGTTGGGGTTCTGGTCTCTTCACTGTCCAATTTTCCTTGGAAATAGCTCATGAGTGCCACAAACTCGCACGTGATTCTTCTGATCGGCGCCGGGCCGGCAGGGATGGCAGTCGCCAGCACTCTCGCAAAGGCCGGTCATGAAGTCATCATCCTTAACCGGGACATCAAATTCGGGGGGTTGGCGGAATATGGGATCTTTCCCGCAAAACTTAAGCTCCGGGGTGGGCTCAAGAAACAGTACTGGGAATTGCTCGAACGACCGAACGTCCACTATTTCGGGAATGTCTCAATCGGCAAGGGAAAAGATCTCACGGTCGAGGAGGTCCGAAACCTCGGTGCGAGCGCGGTCATTTTCTCTATCGGCGCGCAAGGCACCAAAGCTAT
>DATDFW010000435.1:0-2476 GCA_036522375.1 Nitrospiraceae bacterium | reverse complement strand
TCTTCGCGCTTCAGATTGGATGGCGACGGGCCACTTGATCGTGCAATGCGCATAGCGCCGCAATGAGCTCCCTGACTTGCCGCTCAGTCATTGAGTCGAGGGCGGCTTTAATCTTTCCCTCTGGCGCTCGACCGGTGATGGCATCGGCCTTCCGCCGGAGGACGTCCACTTTGTGGAATGCAGGCAAGAGTTCCGCGGGGAAATCCGCTGCCGTAAGAATTTGAATACTCGGGTAAGCTCGAGCAAGCCGTTCCGTCAATGAACGGTCGTCAGACGCCATACTGCTGACTGACTGAGAGAGCTTCTGCCAGACGTAATCGATATTGGCCATACTCCTCCCTGCGTCGTGTGAATTATCAGTTGACCTATTATGTTGGCCAAATTCTCATGCGGGCACTCGTTGCGCCTTCTTAGTATTCTTTAATCGTACATAGGATGACCTCAGAATCCAGGCCTGCAATTGCTCACGATGAGACGAAGGGATGGAATAGAATTCAATGCCGATGAGCCCCTGCCGAACCCATCGGATCACGGCCAGTGCGATGGAGACTGGATGGTCCACGCCCGGGAGATACAAGGACACTTGCAGTTTGGTCCCCTTAGGCGGCGGTTGCTGACAGTTCGCCCGACAACCACGGAATGACAGGTCAACGGTGTGTGCCTCGCCTTCGAAGTCCTGGGTGGCTCCCACAAATGCGATTCGGACTGAGGCGCGAACACGGTGGACTATCCGATTGTGCATTTCCATGACACCCTCCATTGGTCACGCTGCCCGTTGATACCATCCCGAGGTACCAACACCTTCCTGCGTGGATCCTGAAAGGCGGACCCCGAGGTGTGCGGCGCTTGGGAATCTCTCCTCGCTCGACGAGGTCTCCTCCATGACATGCTTGGCTGCCTCGATCGCCTGTTGCGCAATAGCAATCAATGTCCGGACTTGAGGATCGATGGTGTAATCCAGGGCGCCTTCCAGTTTGAGCAACGCGGCATCTAACTTCGTCATGGGATCCTCCCGGTTGTGACATGGGGCCTTTTCCCCAGGCATCTCAAACCTAGCAATCGGTTCGTCATCCGGTAATCCCTATTCGAGGTAACTCTTAAGAAGGGGAAGAGTGGGGGTTATGGGGAATTCACCATTCGGTCGATTGCCAATTGTTTCAGAATGAGTCGTCCACGTGTTTAAGCACACTGGCCTACGATTCGTTGTGCAGAGGGATCATTAGCAGAACTTGATGGTTGTTCAACCCTTAGGCATAAGGAGGGCGTCACCATGCACTGTCCAACTTGCCAGAACGTCATGATCGAAGAACAGTTTTTTGATGTAGAGAAGATTGAAGGTTTGATGTGGATGAGAGGCTGGAAATGTCAGCAATGCGGTCACCGTATCGATCCATTGATCGAAGCCAACCGACGGACAATGTTGAAGATCGAGGCTGACCAAGTGTATGCACTCTGATCATGGGGCAAGCGAAGCCAGAGTTGATTGTACGAAAGCATACACGGTTCAAGAGATTGATACCGGTGAGGTACTTGAACGATCGGCATACGGGTGCTGGCATCATGACGGATCTTTCGACAATGTCCATTGGCGCGACTCAGGCGAGATTCATTTAGCAGGACAAAGGTTGAGGACACTGCTAGAGAGCTGCGCAGGGACTTTTCGGAATGTCAGGGGGTGACCGGAATAGGAATTCACGCAGGGGGGCTCCTCCCTGATTATCAAGTACTTGAAGCCAAGGATGGAGCATCCGGCCTTGACCTCTATCGGCGCTCTCCACGGATCGATGGCGTCGTACTGGCTCTTAGATCGAGGCTGTTTTGTCAAACAGCACATGAGGTCTGACGCCCTGGATCGCGCAATTCAGAACGCCGTCGCCTTGGTGGGGCTGCTGCCCAAGGAAGATCGGGGGAGGGAACCGTACAGACTCAAATCCTCTTGACCAAATACTCTCCGCAGTCCGTGCAGTGAAAGTTGCCCGTCAAGTACCCGCCTTCGCTGTCTTCCATCTTCTGGTTGGGGTGCTCACAGAGCGGCTTGCCCCCGCGTGCTTCCCACTGTGCTTGTAATTGAGCGGCTTGCGACTTTGTCATAATTGGGCAGGTGGGCTACTCAGGGCATCTCAAGTCGCGTGAGACCTGAGGCCGTGATCTGAACCATTTTATCTTGATTCTCACCTACCTCGACGTATCTCGCGTCTTTTAAGGCATCTAAGACGGGCTGAATGTTGACGCGTCGGTCTATCGCGAAGTCAGCGGACAGTGTATCCCACTTCTTTGGGCCGTACCGCATGAGAAGCTCCAATACTTCGCGCTGAAGACTCCGCTTCCTCTGATACTCCTTCTCTTGCTTCTGCCCAAAGTGCGCCATGGAAAATATTATGCAGCCAAGGCCAGACATTCACTACAGAAAATGAAAATACAGAATGCCAATAGAGTCGTCCTACGTTTCGTGTGAGACTCTCGCCGGTCTTCCGGG
>DATDFW010000434.1:0-5083 GCA_036522375.1 Nitrospiraceae bacterium | reverse complement strand
CGACGATACTGAATCAAACAAGATTCTCGTTTGGAGGCTATTTGATACCCACTCAACACGTGTGATATCGAGTTGGTCAAAATGACATTCCAACGAGGCCGCAGGCGACGCAAGTACCGCAGGCGTACCCTCCTGGGGTACGTTGAGGACGCTTGCGAGCCGAGAACGAAGTTGGAGGTCATTTTCACCAACCTGGTGGTAACTATGCGTACCTTTCGAATCGCCATGGTGCAGATGAATCCTACGGTCGGGGATCTGGATGGAAACGTCCGCCTGGTCAAGGCCTGGCTGCGCGAGGCGAAGAGGGCGAAGGCCGACTTGGTTGTATTCCCGGAGCTGGCGATCACAGGCTATCCGCCTGAAGACCTCTTATTAAAACCACGATTTGTGGCGGATAACCGCCGCGCGCTCCAGGAAATAGTCCGCCACTGTCGGGACCTTGCCGCGATTGTGGGGTACGTCAGCCAGAGCGATGATATCGAACCGAAACAGGCTCGCTCGCCGGTGGTGGCGGCCGGCGCGCACGAACTCTATAACGCTGCGGCGTTCATTGCAGATCAGAAGGTCCTCACAACCTACTGCAAGTGGTACTTGCCGAATTACGGCGTGTTTGACGAGAGCCGGTATTTTCATCCAGGCCGGCGGCTACCACTTATCCGTCTGCGCGGCACGCTGATCGGGGTCAACATTTGTGAGGATATCTGGTTACCGGATGGCCCGACGGGCTTCCAATCGGCAGCCGGCGCCGAAGTCATTGTGAATATCAGCGCCTCTCCATTTCATCTCGGCAAGAGCCGGGTCCGCGAGCAGCTGTTGGCGACGCGCGCGCGGGAACATGGAGTGATGCTCACCTATACTAATACAGTCGGCGGTCAGGATGAACTGGTCTTCGACGGGAATAGTGTGATCCTCGATCATCATGGGGAAATCATCGCACGAGGGAAAGCCTTTGAAGAGGATTTAATCGTCGCGGACCTCAATATGGAGGCGGTCGCGCGGGGGAGGCGAACAGGCCGGAAACATCTCTTGCCGCGGCGGATTGCCTCTATTGTGGAGGTCCATTCAGCATCGCTTCCGTCCGGTCAAAAGGCACTGCTGCGCGCAGCTCCCCGCGCAGTTCCCGATGTGACAACGGTCCTGGACCGACTGGAAGAAGTCTATAACGCTCTGACCTTGGGAGTGCGTGATTACGTAAGGAAAAATAGATTTACGCGTGTCGTGATCGGCTTGAGCGGTGGAGTGGACTCGGCGTTGACCGCCGTGCTGGCCGTCGACGCACTCGGCGCTAAAAACGTGTGGGGTCTGTTCATGCCGTCCCCCTATACCTCGCAAGACAGTCACGAAGATGTTGCCGAACTGGGGAGACGACTCGGGATCTCCGTGCGCACGATTCCCATCACTTCCATATTCAATACCTACCGGCACGCGCTCGCGGAGACGTTCGCAGGGCATGCGCCCGATACGACGGAAGAGAATCTTCAAGCCCGTATTCGGGGCAATTTCCTGATGGCCTTCTCGAATAAGTTCGGCCATCTGGTGCTGACGACAGGCAACAAGAGCGAGATGAGCGTGGGGTATGCCACATTGTATGGCGATATGGCCGGCGGGTTTGCCGTGATCAAGGATGTGCCGAAAACAATGGTCTACGACCTGTCGCGGCTTCGCAATCTCCGTGGCAGAATTCCCGTCATTCCCAAACGGACGTTAGATCGACCGCCGACCGCCGAGTTGAAGCCCAACCAAAAGGATGAAGACTTGCTGCCGCCTTATGAGATTCTGGATCCCATTCTCCAGGCCTATGTGGAAGAAGACCGGTCTCTCGAAGAGATCGTGGAAGCGGGGTACGACCGTGCCACGGTTGCACGCATCATGAAGTTGGTGGATCACAGCGAGTACAAACGCCGGCAGGCGCCGATCGGCATCAAGATCACGCATCGGGCCTTGGGTAAAGATCGACGAATGCCGATCACGAACGGGTATCGGAATTCGTAGGCTGAAGGGGGTAAGACTGAAGGCCGGAGGTCGACTTTTTGAAACCTTCAGCCTACAGCCTCGCCTTCATTTTTGCTGAGGGGTGGTTTTCCGCTTTGGGCTCTCTGGTCCGATCGTGGGGCTGCCGAGTTGGTCTTGGACGGATTGCAGTTCCTTCCTGAGGGTTTCCATTTCAGAAGCGTTCTTATTGACGCGATCCCTGAGTGCTTGGATTTCCGCCTCGCGCTTCGCCACGGCTTCTGTCGTCTGAGCCGAGGTGTCGGATGCGCCCTGAGGCACAGTATTTCCAGTAGTCGCGACCGGCGCATGTTGCAGCAGCTGATAATCGATGGCAATAAACCTATCGGTCGACTTTCCGCTCGGCGGCGGATCAAAGCTATCGGAGCGTTGAGCAGTTTTCGGAGTGAACAGGAGGACATGGTTCTTAAGGCCTGTATAATCCATTCCCACTGATTGATAGTTGATATTGCGTATGTTGACATTCGCCCGGGCCTTTGAATACCGATATTGAGACAGTGTTACGAAGAGTTGCCGGCCATAGGCGTATAGAGAGCCGGCCGTCGTTTCCGTGTACGAAGATTCAAGTGCGGAACCTTCATATGTCGTGTTGACGCGATACTCGATCTGCTCATCTTGCGATGCGATACGTAACCCTTCTGCAATAAGTGGAGCGAGCAATCGGATGTGTTCTTCCGAAAAGACGGGGACGGGATACGATGAGCCTGTGAATAATTTCTGAACCATGCGATCCCCCAGGTCCTGAACCTCTATCCCTTTCAATACTTGGGCAAGAAGAGCTGGTTCCAAGTTGATGGGATGAGTCGCATGAATCGAACGATCGGGAATTGTCTCCAGGGACACGGTTCCGCGCGGATCATCAAAGAGGATTTTGCCGGCCGGGCCGGTCATGCCACAGGCCGTGCAGACTAGACAGAGGAGGGCCAGGACACAGGCAGACAGACGACATCGTGTCCGTACAAAATGGCGGGGCGGTGGAGTCATAGAGGAAGTCATAGATGAGAGCGAATCTAACACAGACGAGTGGGAAAGGCGAGACAAGCGAGACGCATGAGGGTTCGAAGTTTCAGAATTGCAAGCACTGACACTCGAATTTCTGGCCGTGCTTTTCCCGCCAGTCCCGCCGTTCCCGCGAGTCTCGCCGGAGATCTAACCTGAGATAGGCATTGACAGATTTGGATGGGGCATGTATAAGGGGCCCCATTCGGAGAGGGAAACAACGGCGTTTCCCACCGGCCTATCGGTATAGTACGGTATGGACAATGGCGTCCTTTGGTCCCAGCGGGGCTAAAGGACGTTTTTATTTATCCGTATTCAAGCCGGCTGCATTGCGATGGTGGAGATGATCAGCATAGTGGGAGAAGGTGGACAGCAACCATGCCATGGCACTGAATCGAATGGCTGCTGAACACGAGTTCCAGCAGTGGTCGGTGGGAATCCATATGAACGTGAGAGGAAATAGACGGGGAGGGGCCGGCGGTGGCGCACAATGGCGTGCGCGGCGACAACGACGTCGAGAAGAGAGACGAGCCGAGTGAGCAACCGAATCACCAATCGGACGAGGAGGACGATTATGTCAGCACGCAGTCGAATCGGAATTGGGCTAGGAATATGTGCGATGGTTTCGCTTCTCGGCAGCAATGCCGTATTCGCCCAAGAGTCGCAATTGCGAGAGCCGCTAGCGAGTAAGGATGCGGACTCGCTCTGGAAGACCTTAGGGATTAGGATTTCCGGGGCGACGGATGTGACCTATACGCAGAATTTCAACAATCCTGCCAGTAACGTCAACAATCTGCGCATCTTCGATACCGCGGCCAATTCGTTCCAGCCGCAAGTGGCGCAGATCGTCATTGAAAAACCTGCCACGGCAGGCAGTGCTCTTGACCGGGTGGGTTTTCGGGCAAGGCTCAGTTATGGAGCCCAAGCCAGGTTTTCGAGGGCCCGCACGAATTACCAACCAGGCACGGATGCCAACGAATTTGATCCCCAAGAGATCTATGGCGAGTATCTGGCCCCGATCGGCAACGGCCTGAAGATCCAAGTAGGAAAAATCCATACATTGGTCGGATTAGAACAGATCAATGGTTGGGACAACTACAACATTTCACGTACCTGGATGTTCGGTCTAAGCCAAGCCTTCACGACGACCGGTATACGGTTCACCTATCCGATTAGTTCAATGGCGACCGTAGCACTCGGACTGGTCAACGGTTGGGATAATATTGAGGACAACAATAGAGGCAAGACATTCGAATGGGGCGTGTTCTTGACGCCGCACGAGAGGTTCTCGGCCACGTTCTACGGGACCTACGGACCGGAACAGTCAAATGGCAATGCGATCTTTGGTAATGCAGTCGTCAATGGCTGTTCGATAGCGACGGGTGCTAACACCGGCTGCGATCCTTCAGCCAAGCGGACAGTGGCGGGGGCGATCATCACGGTGAAGGTCACGAACAGTGACACTCTCGTCTTTGAGCCCTACTATGCGAACGAAGGCAATGCCAGCGGAATCAGAGCGGCAGCAGGCCAGTCGCCGAACGCCCGCTGGAACGGAATTGGTAGTTACTGGATTCATGACTTCAACGATCAGAATCAGCCCCATGCATTCAGCTACCGGTTACGTGGAGAAATCTGGGAGGATGCAGGCGGCTTCCGATCCTGCGTTGGAGGTGCGAATTTCAATGGCGGGACAAATGTTTGCGCCCCCGTCCCGGGTGGTTTTGCTTCTACTGTTGCACCGGGGGGGGTAAATGCAGGATTCAATACTCAAACCGGCGCGGGACTAGTTCAGACCCTCTGGGAGGTCACCAATACACTCCAGTACAAGCCGGCTCCATCGCTCATTACGAGAGTGGAGGTTCGGCATGACCATTCAAACAAAACTCCTTTCCTGAATGGCACTGTCGCGACGAACAACCAAACAACCCTCGGATTCCAAGTCATCTATCTGTTCTAAGCGAGGGGATTAGGGAAGTGTGCTGAAAGTTGAAGTGTAGTTCCTGTAGTGAGCTCGGTCGAAGCGCCTCCGTGGCCATGCCACGGAGGCGCTTACGATAGGAGCCACCAACCTCTT